>NZ_JBOBDR010000007.1:0-288483 GCF_050586545.1 Pseudomonas sp. WC2
CACCGGCGCCGCGCCATTAATCCCCGGCATTCTGAAACAGGCCGATGCCGACAAGGCCGGGCAATTGTTGGTGCCGGCGCAGCGGCAGGCGTTGATGCAGAAGAAGCCGATTTGTGCGGTGTGCGAGAAGGCCCGGTTGGAGACATCAAATGCAAACGCCTGACAGGTCGCTAGCAGACCAACTGCCCCGTGACCTCCCTTGGGGAAAAACAGTCGCGTTGTTACTGGATGGCGTCAGTGTCGAACAGTTGCCCAGACAGCTGTATACGTGGTCGAGCTCACCGGATTTCGAGCCTCTTTACTTGGGCACTCGTTGGAGCGGGTTGAACGATATTTCGCCGTATCTCATACGTCTGAGCGGACAGAGCGACCCGATTTTTCAGCAATTTCTGACGTACGCAGATCAGGAGTGGGGTTATCTGGTATTCAGTGATCAATCTTTGGATTCCTTGGCGGATCACTTTCGTTGGCTGATCTGCGTCACCCACCCACAGGGCGCCGAAGTGCTCCTGCGCGTGGCCGACCCTGCCGTCGTGCACGCCTTGCTCGATCAAGCAGAACAGCATCAGGATGCCCGACTGTTCGGCCCCTGCTCAGAGATACTGACTGCGGATGCGGCGCTGCGATGCTGGCATCAACACCACAGACCCGCAAATTCCCCTACGATTTCTCATGCAAAACCGTATCCACTTAACGACTCACAAATCGCGCTGCTGGACGAAGTTAATTTCAGATCCGTGGTCTTGCGCCTTGACCAGCATATGAGTGAATACTTCCCAAGCTTTCAAGCGCATCTGCAAAAACCGCAACGCTGGATCTACTTGAACGAGCTTGCATCAGAGTCCTATGAGCGAGGTTTTTGTAGCGAACTGGACATCACCCTCTACGCCAACCTCCATGGATTTCTCGGAGTAACGGCTTTGACGGACCATCCGGACATCGATGTGTTGCTTCAAACGCCATCTTCGCAAACACCCACACAACGATTGGAACATATCGCCGATATTGCCAAGGAAAGGGCTGAACGCCTGCAAAGGAATCCAGGATGACGACCACAGCCTCCTCAGGAAAGAACCCGAATAACGTCAGTGTCAGCCGCGAAGATGCCAAGAGCTCCACAGGCACCTGTTGGCTGATGAAAGGCAAGATTCAATTGATTCCTTTGCGCTACGGGCTGGTCGACGGCAAAGCGTTGGATCCCTCAAGTGAAATACCTGTTCCTTACTCACTCGCCACCCGCCCTGTGGGCATACGTTTGTTGCGCGATGGCTGGCTCTATGTGATCGACAGCCAGAACGGCGAGCTGTCGGAATATCGAGTCGTTGATGGACTGATCAGCGCAATGCTGTGGCAAGGAGCTGACGTTCCAAGCGACACGCGGGACAAGCCGATCAAGAAGCCTGTATTGGCGTATTCAACCCGTAGCACGCTCTATGTCACGTACTCCGAAGTTCAATGGACGGCAAAAAAGTGTCGCCAGGTTTTAAACAGTGAATCTGAACGCAAGTTCTTCATGCAGGCTGTCAAACTGAGCCAAGCCAATTGCGAAACGGGCGGTCCAAGTCTATTGACGCCCGCGCTCGCCGAGCGTTGGCTTGCCGAGGTGGCGACCGCTCGCGTACAGAGCGAGCAGATTGCACAAGAAGAGGCCGAGTCAAACACCGCCGAGGATGCCGCAAACGCTGAGCGGCGCCAACGCAATGAGCCGGAGGAAAAAGCCACGTTCATTCCTACGGTCAAGGTCTACCCCTATCCGGAAGAGGAACGAATCCCATATCTGTGGGAAAAGCCTGCGCATTTTCGTGAATCGTCAATGAATCCTCTGAGCGGCTGTGTCGAAGCCGAATATCAGCAGGACGTCCTCTACCTAGTGGTCGAGGATCATATTGGAGTGCTTCGTGACCTGGCCAATTATCAAGATCAGGTCGCCGACTGGATAAACGCATGGGCCGAGGGTGGAACGCAGGCGCGAGCCAACGAGCGTGACTATCTGCTTGCCTGCTATATCGAATCCCTGACCCAACTGACCCGCGTGGATATGGGAAGCCTGGGAGACTCAAGCGACGATCCAGGCATCAAGCTGATGCTCGGCGATCTGGAGAGGATGAAAGAGCCAGAACAGGGCACTACACGCCAGGCCATGCTCGAATACCTTAATAAAGGGGGGCTAATGACCCCGCCAAAAGGAAGCCCGGTTCCGCCGAAACTTGCCAGCCTGCAACAGCAGGCGCTGGATCATGCGTCGCAAATTGCCATGTATGGTGGTTCCTCCGCTGGCCAGATCGTTGCCAGTCAAGGTATCGAGGACACCGATCGCAGTTACTACACACGTGAACACTTCAGCGGCTGTCCGCAAGACTTCGTCGATAAACACTTCGAAGCGCTGCTGAAACTCGGTAAAGAGCAAGATCGCCGAATCAAGGACGCCCTCAATGGCGCAAAAATGGGCCAACGTGGCATCAATGATCTGGTTGATCGTCAAGCAATGGAAAACGCGTTGTTCGAGCACCGTTCATCCATCCAGCGCTGGAACAAACTGTTAGAGCGCATTACCGCTGACCGAACGGCCATGCTGTGCGCCGGACGCTTTCACAAAAGTGCCTGGTATTACGATGCTCAGAACGCCAAACAGGTTGGCCAGTCGTTTGCGACCGAATACGCCTGCCTCAAAGATATTTGCCGAACCGATGAAGCCTGCGATGCGGTTCTCAAATTCCTTGAAACAGAACCACAATTCAGCCGCCCCATGTTTTACGCGTTGCCTTACAGTGAACAGACGGCTGTCTGGGTTCAGTATGCTTTCGCGCAGGCCGCGGGCATTACGTTGTTCAACAGCGTGCCCGAGTTTGTGAAAAGCCTCAAAAAGATCGAAGAGCATCGTTTGCCAGCCCTCGATCAGTTACCGGAGGATACTCGCGCGGTGGCCGATGCCGCCCAGCAAACGATGAGCCCGGCACTGAGCCGGGGGATCGAGAAGGTGCTGGCGGACTTTGATCAACTGCTCAAAGGTCAGGCGATGCCTGATCTTGATCAACTGTTCCGGCGCCTCCCCAAGGCACTGCCGACCCGAATTCTGGATGCCGCCAAGCGCGAGGGCGTGACCTTTACCGTTGCATCAGACGCCGAGAAAACTGCGCTCAGAAGCACGCTGAAGGATCTGTTTGAAGAACAGGCTCATCTACAAAAACTCAATCGCGAGCGCAACCGGGTCAAACGCCAGTCAGGTCACAAGTCGCCCAAAGCGCAACAACTGCAGGCTGAAATAGACCTCGCGCGAAACCAGCTGAAGGCCACCGAAGCTCGACTGGCAGGCGGACTCAGTCCTATTGGCGACTTATCGGATAACAGCGTTCGCTTGTATGGCGCGACTCCCGTACGCGCTGGCATCACTGTCGTATTTCCCCCGGCGAGCCAGCAAGAAATATCGGGGTTGATGAAGAACTTCAGAAACGGCGTAAAAGCTGCACACACACAGAGTGTGGTGGGTGATGGAGCGGCGTTATTGTTATTTGTTGTGCAGGCTCTGAATTTGCGGCAGGTGGCATCGGAGACCTTCGGCAAAGGTAAAAACCCGGAAACGTATTTACCTTTTTTCAATGCCTTCATGGCCACAGGCGCAGCTGGTTTCGCTGCAGCCCAAGGCATATTCGATACTGCATTGAGCGCGCGCAGCGCGGTTCTCGCCAAAGGATTGCAGAATTATGCCATCGGCCATCTACAGGTTCAGATGGGCAAGTTGCATATCGGTTTGGGAACGATGACCTACCTATTCGGGACTTACTCTGCCGGCGCTAGCTTTTATGGTTATCAAAGCAGCTGGGAGCAAGCTGTTCGCAGTGGGAATGAAGGTGCTCAGGCCGGCGCAATGATGTCACTGGCTGGTTCAGGTGGGTTGTTGGCAAGCAATCTGTACGGATTAGGCAATACACTTTACTCCACCTATACCGTAGTTGCGGCCGAGCAAGGGGCTGTGAGAACAGCTGCATGGGCCGCATCGGGTGTCAGATTATCTAGCGTCTTTTTCCGTGCGAATCTGGCCGGTGCTCTATTTACCGCACTGGAGCTAGGTGGAAACTATGCCTACAACTACTACAACACGACTCCGCATGACCAATGGCTACAAAGTACTCCATGGGGAAAGGACGCGAGCAAACGCAAATCTTTAAGTCTTGCTGAATATCAAAGCTCCCTGATATCCATAGTAAAAACACCTTCCGTACAAGTCGGTTCTGTCGAATATGACTCTTGGTGGAAGAACCTGCTGTTAAGGGCCAAAATCGGCGATATTCATTTGCTATTACCCGGACTTGACGCAGGAGCATTCACGGCCCCCTTGGGAATGAAGCCCAGTTACCAACTGAGAATTGGAGCGTACCGCATCAACACGATCCTTGTAGATGCCAGGCAAACCACAGAACGTTGGGAAATTCTAAGCGAGCCCGTCGACGCCAAGCTTCGTCGTATTGATGACAAACAGATTGTTCTCTGCGTCGGTTATCCAGAGACCAATGAACGGATTGTAGGTAAATCTCGAGAGGAGTTGATGCTGGTTGTGGCCATTCAAAACATTGATTCTAATGGACTAACTCAGGAGAAAACTCACTATATCCGCCTTGATCCAAGGGGAAGTGGCGCTTTTCCTTCGGTAGATAGAACCCCACCGCCCCCTCACGCACCTCTGCTCCAAGTAGAGCCTCTGATGCTGGAATTGGCTTCGCATGTCTAAAATTTTTGATATCCAATCGATGAATTCGGAAGCAACGAAAGTGCACTGTGCAGGAGATGTCGAACAGTTCTCTTCGGGCTACATAACGTACTTGGCGCCTTTACCTCTTCCTACAGAGACACCGCCACATAGCCCTTACGTGAGCGAACTCAATGATACGTATCTGGACTTTGGAGGCGGCAAACCGCAAGTATTTTCATGGCAGATGACGCTGGGTGGCCCTTTCACTGCTGCGATGTTGATGGTACTGGGAGGTCCGATTGTCATCGCGCTCTTTGGTGCGAGCTTCGGTTACGGTCGGGAGGATATTTGGGATGCGATGCAAGGCGTCTACCTCGTTGCTCGCCAACCCGCCATCTGGATGTTCCTAGGCGGTCTGAGCGTCGGCCTCGCCGTATGGCTCTACGCCCACAACAAATTTACCAGCGTCATTCCTACTCGATTCAACCGTCAACGTCGCGAAGTCTGCTTCATGCCCACGGGCGCTGAAGTGCCGGTCTTCGTCCCTTGGGAATCACTTTCCGCCTGGGTTGTCCAGGCACAAGGTGCTACCCAATACGGTGTGCGCCGCCAATACGGCATGGGCATGGGTTTTCAGCATCAAGGGCGATTGGTCAGTGTCGAATTCATGTGCGGTGGCATGCCCTTGGCGATTGCTCACTGGGAAGCGGTTCGCGCTTATATGGAGTACGAAGTCCACGACCTCAAAAGCATTCAAGACCCCATGGACTTGCAAGGCCCCAATGATCCCCCCCACGAAGGCCTCCACACTTTCCGCAATGCGCGAGCCGGCCTGCATCGCCGTATACGTGAAAAAGACGTGGGTTGGATTTACGCCTTTTTCTGGTACCTCTACCACGTCATGACGTTCTGGACCTTGCCCAATCTCCTTGTCGAATGGGAAATTCGTCGAATCGCAAAAGTCGGGCGTAGAGTGTTGCCCGATGCCATGCGTGCTTGGTCTGAGACATTGCCTCAAGCGCAATGGGCAAAGCCTGGGGAAGACCTGATTCGCCTGAGCAAGGAGGTCAGAACGCTGAAGCAGCGCTCGCCAAAACAAGCCATTACAGAGATCTTCGCCGAAGTTTATTTGAATGAGCGAAGTGGCAAGAAACGGGCATAGTCCGGCCCTTCAAAACAACAGGGCTGCACTGATGCAGCCCTGACTCATCGACCTAAACAGTCGCCAACCGCACCTGCTTCTCCAGCTCCACCTTCAACCCCGGCTCCAGCTTCAACTGCCGCGCCAGTTCATCCAGATAGCTCTTCTCCATAAAGTTCTCCTCGTCCACCAGCATCACACTGGCGATGTACATCTCCGCCGCCATTTCCGGCGTACTCGCGGCGCGGGCGACGTCGGTGGGGTCGAGGGGTTTGTTGAGTTCGGCGTGCAGCCAGTGCTGCAACTCTTGGTCGTTGTCGAGTTTGGTGAATTCGCCTTCGATCAATTGCCGTTCGCGGTCATCGATATGCCCGTCAGCCTTGGCGGCAGCGACCAGCGCTTTGAGAATGGCTTGGCTGTGTTCCTCGGCCTGCGCCGGTGGCAAGCGGTCGAGGGTCTGCGGTTCGCGTTGTGGGGCTGTGCCCTTCTGCGCGTTGTAGTTGCCGTAAGCCTTGTAAGCCAGCACCCCCAACGCCGCGAGGCCACCGTAGATCGCGACTTTGCCGCCGACCTTGCGCACTTTCTTGTTACCGAGCAGCAGGCCCATCGCGCCAGCCGCCAGCGCTCCGCCGCCCGCGCCTGACAACAGAACGCCGAGGCCACCAGAGCCAGCAGCGCCGCCGAGTAAACCGCCCAAGCCACCACCAGCCGATTTGTTCTGCGTTCCACCAGCCTTGTTCTGCAGCAGATCCTGGCCGGATTTGAGCAGTTGATCGAGCAATCCACGGGTGTTCATGTTCCGCCTCCAAAACAGGGGTTCTCTGGATCTATAAGGCCTCCAGCCTAGTTCGAAAGTGCCCCAGCCCTGTCTGCGAGTGTGCTTCCAGATGTTGCTCAGCAGGCGCAGGCCGTTCGCGAAAATAGATATACACTCAGGGCAATCTATAAAAACCGCCCACTGGGTACCCTTGTCATGATGACCCTGCGTCAGATTCGTCACTTTATCGCCGTGGCCGAGACCGGCTCGATCTCCGCCGCTGCACAAACCGCGTTTATTTCTCAGTCGACCCTGACCCTGGCGATCCAGCAACTGGAAGAAGAAATCGGCGTCAGCCTGTTTAGCCGCCACGCCAAGGGCATGACCCTTACGCATCAGGGTCATCAATTCCTACGTCAGGCGCACCTGATTCTCGCGACCGTGGACAACGCCAAACGCAGCCTGCAGCAGAGCACTGACCAAGTTGCCGGGCAGTTGATCGTCGGCGTGACCAGTCTGGTCGCCGGTTATTACCTCGCGGATCTGCTCACCCGTTTTCAACGCGCCTATCCCAACGTCGAGATCCGCGTGATGGAAGACGAGCGCCCGTATATCGAACATTTGCTGGTCAGCGGCGAGATCGATGTCGGCGTGTTGATCCTCTCCAACCTCGAAGATCGCCATGCCTTGCAGACGGAAGTGTTGACTCACTCGCCGCACCGTTTGTGGCTCCCGGCCCAGCATCCGCTGCTGGAACACGACAGCATCAACCTCGCCGACGTCGCCCGCGAGCCGTTGATTCAACTCAACGTCGATGAAATGGATCGCAACGCCCAACGCCTGTGGCGTGGCGCCGGGCTGCAACCCAAAATCACCCTGAGAACCGCGTCCACCGAGGCTGTGCGAAGTCTGGTCGCCGCCGGGTTGGGCGTGTCGATCCAGCCGGACATGACGTATCGCCCATGGTCACTGGAGGGCGACATCATCGAAGCGCGGCCCATCGCCGACCTCAACCAGACCCTCGACGTCGGCCTGGCTTGGCGCCGTGGCACCGCGCGCCCGCCTCTCGTCGATCCATTCCTGACCGTGGCCCGCGAACAGCCCCACGGTGGACGCAAGCCATCTATTTAATCGAACGCAGCCTTCAGTATTTAGAATTTGTCGACCTCGGAGCCGCGCACTAGTCTTGCTGCATCTATAAGACGGTCGGCTCCTGGTTCAAGGGAGCAACAATGGCCACACAAGAAAAGAGATCGCGGAAAATGGCTGGCGCGCAGACCCCGATGTGTACCGCGTTGTTGATCGATGGCGAATTGGTCGCCGGGGAAGGTTTCGTCGAGCCGATTCTCAATCCGGCCACCGGCGAAATCCTCACGCACATCGCCGAGGCCAGCACCGAGCAAGTCGAAGCCGCCATTCTTGCCGCCCACCGCGCCTTCGCCGAATGGTCGCGCACCACGCCGCAGCAACGTTCGAATCTGTTGCTCGACATCGCCAACGCCGTCGAAAAACACGCCGACCACCTCGCCCGCCTCGAATCGCTGAACTGCGGCAAGCCGCTGCACCTGGCGCGCCAGGACGATGTGACCGCGACCGTCGATGTGTTCCGTTTCTTCGCCGGCGCCGTGCGATGCCAGACCGGCCAGCTCAGCGGCGAATATCTGCCCGGCTACACCAGCATGGTCCGTCGTGATCCGATTGGTGTGGTCGCCTCGATTGCGCCGTGGAATTACCCGATCATGATGGCCGCGTGGAAGATCGCACCGGCCCTCGCCGCCGGTAACACGCTGGTGTTCAAACCGTCCGAACACACGCCGCTGTCGATCCTTGCACTGGCGCCAGCGCTGGCCGAAATCCTCCCACGCGGGGTGATCAACATCATCTGCGGTGGCGGCGAAGGCGTCGGCAGCCATTTGGTTGGCCACGCCAAAGTGCGCATGGTTTCGCTGACCGGCGATATCGTCACCGGCCAGAAAATCCTCCAAGCCGCCGCGAAAACCCTGAAACGCACGCACCTTGAACTCGGCGGCAAAGCCCCGGTGATCGTCTGCAACGACGCTGACATTCAAGCCGTGGTCGACGGCGTGCGCACCTATGGTTACTACAACGCCGGGCAGGACTGCACCGCCGCGTGCCGGATCTACGCGCAGGCCGGGATTCACGACAAACTGGTCGCCGAACTCGGCGCCGCCGTCAGCAGCCTGCGCTTCGCCGGCAAACGTGACGCTGACAATGAAATCGGCCCGCTGATCAGCACCCGCCAACGCGACCGCGTGGCCAGTTTCGTCGAACGCGCCCTCGGACAGCCGCACATTGAACGGGTGACCGGTGCGGCCGTGCATTCCGGCGCCGGTTTCTACTATCAACCGACCCTGCTCGCCGGTTGCAAACAGAACGATGAAATCGTCCAGCGCGAAGTGTTCGGCCCGGTCGTCACGGTGACCCGTTTCGACGAACTCTCGCAGGCTGTCGACTGGGCCAACGATTCCGAGTACGGCCTCGCGTCGTCGGTGTGGACACAGAATCTGGACAAGGCCATGCAGGTTGCCGCGCGTTTGCAGTATGGCTGCACGTGGATCAACAGCCATTTCATGCTGGTCAGCGAAATGCCCCACGGTGGCCTGAAACGTTCGGGCTACGGCAAAGACTTATCCAGTGATTCGCTTCAGGACTACAGCGTGGTGCGGCACATCATGGCCCGCCACGGCCAGCATCTCTGACTACGCTAATAACAAGCCGCCAACGGCATGCTTCACCGCGTTCACAACTGCCCCGACCATAATTTAAAGAAGAGGGTTCAACCATGTTCGTGCACAAGACCGCACTGCTCAGTGCAATCACCACGGCCCTGCTGGCCAGCGCCAGCCTGCAAGCCGCCGAGCCGTTGAAGGCTGTCGGTGCCGGCGAAGGTCAGCTGGATATCGTTGCGTGGCCGGGTTACATCGAACGTGGCGAGAGCGATAAAGCCTACGACTGGGTAACCGGTTTCGAAAAAGAAACCGGCTGCAAGGTCAACGTGAAGACAGCGGCCACCTCTGACGAAATGGTCAGCCTGATGGCCAAGGGCGGCTACGACCTGGTCACCGCGTCGGGCGATGCGTCGTTGCGATTGATCGTCGGCAAGCGTGTGCAACCGATCAACACTGCGTTGATCCCGAACTGGAACACCCTCGACCCACGCCTCAAAGACGCGCCGTGGTACGTGGTCAACCAGCAGACTTACGGCACCCCGTACCAGTGGGGCCCGAACGTGCTGATGTACAACACCAACGTGTTCAAAACCGCGCCGACCAGCTGGAACGTGGTGTTCGCCGCGCAGGATCTGCCCGATGGCAAACCGAACAAGGGTCGCGTCCAGGCCTATGACGGCCCGATCTACATCGCCGATGCGGCGCTGTATCTGAAGTCGACCAAGCCTGAACTGGGCATCAAGGACCCGTACCAACTCACCGAAGATCAGTACAAAGCCGTGCTCGACCTGTTGCGCGCGCAGCAGCCGTTGATCCACCGCTACTGGCATGACACCACGGTGCAGATGAGCGACTTCAAAAACGAAGGCGTGGTGGCGTCGAGCGCGTGGCCGTATCAGGTCAACGGTTTGATGAACGAGAAGCAGCCGATCGCGTCGACCATTCCGAAAGAAGGCGCTACGGGTTGGGCCGATACCACCATGTTGCACGCCGAGGCCAAGCACCCGAACTGTGCGTACAAGTGGATGGACTGGTCGCTGAAACCGAAAGTCCAGGGCGATGTGGCGGCGTGGTTTGGCTCTTTGCCGGCGGTTCCGGCGGCGTGCAAGGAGAGCGAATTGCTCGGCGCTGAAGGGTGCAAGACCAACGGTTTCGACCAGTTCGACAAGATCGCCTTCTGGAAAACCCCTCAGGCTGAAGGTGGCAAGTTTGTGCCGTATAGCCGCTGGACGCAGGACTACATTGCGATCATGGGCGGTCGATAAGCCCGAGAGCATCTCGGTCGAGCTCCCTTTCCCCTTTCCCAGACGGAGAGGGAGCTAAAAGCGGATCGCATAACTGTTAGATGCCGATCGTTCCCACGCTCTGCGTGGGAATGCATCACCGGACGCTCCGCGTCCATTCGCACGAGTTGACGCAGAGCGTCACAGGCTGCATTCCCACGCAGAGCGTGGGAATGATCATTCGGAAGACTGTTTTTTCAAAAGGCTGGGCAGGGCCGCTGCGACGGCCTTCGCCTTTTTGGAGCACCGCACCATGACGCTTGCAGTCCAGTTCACCAACGTTTCCCGGCAGTTCGGCGAGGTAAAGGCCGTTGACCGGGTTTCCATCGATATCGAGGACGGCGAGTTCTTCTCCATGCTCGGCCCTTCCGGCTCGGGCAAAACCACCTGCCTGCGCCTGATCGCCGGGTTCGAACAACCGAGCGCTGGCTCGATTCGCATTCACGGCGCTGAAGCGGCCGGATTGCCCCCGTATCAACGCGACGTCAACACTGTGTTTCAGGATTACGCACTGTTCCCGCACATGAACGTCCTCGACAACGTCGCTTACGGATTAAAGGTCAAAGGCGTCGGCAAAACCGAACGGCACAAACGCGCCGAAGAAGCTTTGGACATGGTCGCCCTCGGCGGTTACGGCGCCCGCAAACCGGTGCAGTTGTCCGGCGGTCAGCGCCAGCGCGTGGCCCTCGCCCGCGCCCTGGTCAATCGTCCGCGCGTGCTGTTGCTGGATGAGCCTTTGGGCGCACTCGACTTGAAACTGCGCGAACAAATGCAAAGCGAACTGAAGAAGCTACAACGCCAGCTCGGCATCACTTTCATCTTTGTCACCCACGATCAAACCGAAGCGCTGTCGATGTCCGACCGCGTCGCCGTGTTCAACAAGGGCCGCATCGAACAGGTCGACACGCCGCGCAATCTGTACATGAAACCGACCACCACATTCGTCGCTGAATTCGTCGGCACCTCGAACGTGATTCGCGGCGATCTGGCCCGTGAGATCAGCGGCCATCCGCAGCCGTTTTCGATCCGCCCGGAACACGTGCGTTTCGCCGAAGGCCCGCTGGCCAGCCACGAAATCGAAGTCAGCGGCCTGCTCCACGACATCCAGTATCAGGGCAGCGCCACTCGCTATGAATTGAAGCTGGAGAACGGCCAGACCCTGAGCATCAGCCACGCCAACAATCAGTGGATCGACAGCAGCGCGCAGCATCAGACCGGCCAGCGCCTGAGCGCACGTTGGGCGCGGGAAGCGATGATTCCGCTGCACGACACCGTGGCGAGCGGGGTGTGATATGAGCACCATCGCGATGACAACATCGCCGCCGTTGCGCAGGTTTTCCAACCTGCTCTACCGCAAGCCGAACCTGTATCTGTCGATGCTGCTGGTGCCGCCATTGCTGTGGTTCGGCGCGATTTATCTCGGCTCGCTGCTGGTGCTGTTGTGGCAGGGTTTCTACACCTTCGACGACTTCACCATGGCGGTCACCCCTGACCTGACCCTGGCGAATTTCGCCGCGCTGTTTCAGCCATCGAACTTCGACATCATCCTGCGCACGCTGAGCATGGCCATCGTCGTGTCGATCGCCAGCGCCATCGTCGCGTTCCCGATTGCCTACTACATGGCGCGCTACACCACGGGTAAAACCAAGGCGTTTTTCTACATCGCGGTGATGATGCCGATGTGGGCCAGTTATATCGTCAAGGCGTATGCGTGGACGTTGCTGTTGGCCAAGGGCGGCGTGGCGCAGTGGTTCGTGCAGCACTTGGGATTGGAGCCGGTGTTGCAGTTCATTCTGGGGATTCCCGGCGTCGGTGGCAGCACGTTGTCGACCTCGCATCTGGGGCGATTCATGGTGTTTGTGTACATCTGGCTGCCGTTCATGATTCTGCCGATTCAGGCCTCGCTGGAACGTCTGCCGCCGTCGCTGTTGCAGGCCTCCGCTGACCTTGGCGCGAAGCCGCGTCAGACCTTTATGCAGGTGATTTTGCCGCTGTCGATTCCGGGCATTGCCGCCGGTTCGATCTTCACGTTTTCGCTGACCTTGGGCGACTTCATTGTGCCGCAACTGGTTGGGCCGCCGGGCTACTTCGTCGGCAGCATGGTCTACGCGCAGCAAGGGGCGATCGGCAACATGCCGATGGCGGCGGCGTTCACGCTGGTGCCGATTGTGCTGATCGCGGTGTACCTGTCCATCGTCAAACGACTGGGGGCCTTCGATGCGCTCTAATTCAGAAAAGCAGGGGGAGAAAGCCTCTCTAGGTTTGAAAATCGCGGCCTGGGGCGGGTTGGTGTTTCTGCACTTTCCGATCCTGATCATCTTCCTTTACGCCTTCAACACCGAAGAAGCTGCGTTCAGTTTTCCGCCGAAGGGCTTCACGCTTCATTGGTTCAGCGTGGCGTTTTCGCGGCCAGATGTGCTGGAGTCGATCAAGCTTTCATTGCAGATCGCCGCCATCGCCACGTTGATTGCGATGGTGCTCGGCACGCTCGCATCGGCCGCGTTGTATCGCCGTGATTTCTTCGGCAAACAGGGCATTTCGTTGATGCTGATTTTGCCGATTGCGTTGCCGGGGATCATTACCGGGATCGCGCTGCTGGCGACGTTCAAAACGCTGGGGATCGAGCCGGGGATGTTCACCATCATCGTCGGCCACGCGACCTTCTGCGTGGTGATCGTCTACAACAACGTCATCGCCCGCCTGCGCCGCACTTCGCACAGTTTGATTGAGGCTTCGATGGACCTCGGCGCCGATGGTTGGCAGACCTTTCGCTACATCATCCTGCCGAACCTTGGCTCGGCATTGCTAGCGGGCGGCATGTTGGCGTTTGCGCTGTCGTTCGACGAAATCATCGTCACCACGTTTACCGCCGGGCATGAACGCACGTTGCCGTTGTGGCTGCTCAATCAACTGAGCCGGCCACGGGATGTGCCGGTGACCAACGTCGTCGCGATGCTCGTGATGATGGTGACGATGCTGCCGATCCTTGGCGCGTATTACCTGACGCGTGGTGGCGAAAGCGTCGCCGGCAGCGGCGGCAAATAAATATCTAACAAACACCAAAAATCCCCGTGGGAGCGAGCCTGCTCGCGAAGAGGCCGTCACATCCGACATTGATGTCGACTGACACAGCGCTTTCGCGAGCAAGCTCGCTCCCACAGGGTTCTCGATTTGGCCAGAACAATAAAAGTGTTAGTGAGGACAACAGACATGCAAACCAAACTCTTGATCAACGGCCAACTGGTCACCGGCGAAGGCCCGGTGCAACCGGTGCTCAATCCTTCGCTTGGCGAAGTGCTGGTAGAAATCAACGAAGCCACTGAAGCCCAGGTCGACGCCGCCGTACGCGCTGCCGACAACGCCTTCGCCGAGTGGTCGCAAACCGCGCCGAAAGACCGCTCGCTGCTGCTGCTCAAACTCGCCGACGCCATCGAAGCCCACGGCGAAGAGCTGGCCAAACTCGAATCCGACAACTGCGGCAAACCCTACAGCGCTGCACTCAACGACGAGATTCCGGCGATTGCCGACGTGTTCCGTTTCTTCGCCGGTGCCAGCCGTTGCATGAGCGGTTCGGCCGGTGGCGAATACCTGCCCGGCCACACCTCGATGATCCGCCGCGATCCAGTCGGCGTGATCGCCTCCATCGCGCCGTGGAACTACCCGCTGATGATGGTCGCCTGGAAAATCGCCCCGGCGCTGGCCGCCGGTAATACCGTGGTGCTCAAGCCGTCAGAACAAACCCCGCTGACCGCGTTGCGTCTGGCCGAACTGGCGTCGGAAATCTTCCCGGCCGGTGTACTCAATCTGGTGTTTGGTCGTGGGCCTACTGTTGGTGGTCCGTTGGTCACCCACCCGAAAGTGCGCATGGTTTCGCTGACCGGCTCGATTGCGACTGGCGCCAACATCATTTCCAGCACTGCCGACAGCGTTAAACGCATGCACATGGAACTGGGCGGCAAGGCGCCGGTGATCATCTTCGATGACGCCGATATCGATGCGGCGGTGGAAGGTATTCGCACGTTTGGTTTCTACAACGCCGGGCAGGATTGCACTGCCGCGTGCAGGATTTATGCGCAACAGGGCATCTACGACAAGTTCGTCGAGAAGCTCGGCGCGGCGGTCAGCAGCATAAAGTACGGTTTGCAGGACGATCCTTCGACTGAGCTGGGGCCGTTGATCACTGCACAACATCGCGACCGTGTTGCCGGGTTTGTCGAGCGTGCTGTGGCGCAGCCGCACATTCGTTTGATCACTGGCGGCAAGGCTGTTGATGGCAATGGTTTCTTCTTCGAGCCGACCGTGTTGGCCGATGCGCAGCAGGACGACGAAATCGTTCGCCGCGAAGTGTTTGGGCCGGTGGTTTCCGTGACCAAATTCACCGATGAAGCGCAGGCGCTGGAATGGGCCAACGATTCGGACTACGGCCTCGCGTCCTCGGTGTGGACAGCGGATGTAGGACGCGCGCATCGCATGTCGGCACGCTTGCAGTACGGCTGCACGTGGGTGAACACGCACTTTATGCTCGTCAGCGAAATGCCCCATGGCGGTCAGAAATCGTCCGGGTACGGGAAAGACATGTCCATGTATGGGCTGGAGGACTACACCACGGTTCGGCATGTGATGTTCAAGCATTAAGCCTTTAAAAGCTTCGCGAGCAGGTCGAATCGTCGCACCGTCGCTCCCACAGGGGTAAGTATTCCAAATGTGGGAGCGAGCCTGCTCGCGAAGGCGTCACCCCGGTGTCAGGAAGGAAACCGGCACTACGCACCACCAGGATCCCAAAACAATAACTACCGAACCGGGCGGCGCCCACAAAGCCCCGCCACGGCCTCGGCCACCCGAAATCTGCCGATTTCACGGAGCAAAACACACATGAGTTCCTCACCCGATCTCGCCACAGCCGTTGCCGACAGCGATGCCGAACAACTGCGCCAACTGGGCTACACCTCGAACTTCAACCGCAGCATGAGCCTGTGGGAAAATTTCGCTTTGGGCTTCACTTATCTGTCACCGGTCGTAGGGGTTTATACCCTCTTCGGCCTGTGCCTCGCCGCTGGCGGGCCACCGATGTTCTGGGCGTATTTGCTGGTCGGTTGCGGCCAGCTGCTGGTGTGCCTGATCTTCGGCGAAGTGGTTTCGCAGTTCCCGATTTCCGGCGGCGTTTACCCTTGGGCACGCCGATTGGTCGGTAAAAAATGGGCATGGATGGTCGGCTGGATCTACTCCATCGCCCTCTGCGTCACCATCGCTGCGGTCGCCGTCGGCGCTGGCCCGTACCTGGCCGCCATGCTTGGTTTCGAGCCGAGCAACAACACCAACATCGTCATCGCCCTGGTGCTGACCCTGTTCGCTACCCTCGTCAACCTCAGCGGAACCAAAGTGCTGGCGCGTATCGCCATGTTCGGCTTTCTTTGCGAACTGGTTGGCGCGGTGATCGTCGGCGTTTACTTGTTGGTGTTCGAGCGCCACCAACCGCTCAGCGTGCTGTTCAACACCTTCGACATCAGCGTCGATGGCTCTTACCTGCCGGCGTTCCTCACCGCATCGCTCGCGGGGATGTTTCTCTACTACGGCTTCGAGGCCTGCGGCGACGTCGCCGAAGAAACCCCGAACCCGAGCGCA
The DNA here is from genome assembly GCF_050586545.1 of Pseudomonas sp. WC2. NCBI lineage: Bacteria > Pseudomonadati > Pseudomonadota > Gammaproteobacteria > Pseudomonadales > Pseudomonadaceae > Pseudomonas > Pseudomonas sp. WC2. The sequence goes on from NZ_JBOBDR010000007.1 coordinate 16,181, forward strand.
AAAATCCCGGTGGCCATGCGCATGACCATCTACATCGGCGGCATCGCGGCGATGTTCGCCTGCCTGGCGCTGATCCTCGCCGTGCCGGACATGCAAGCGGTGATCAACGGCACCGACAAAGACCCGGTCACCACCATCCTCAACAACGCCTTCGGCCCGGTCGGTTCGAAAGTAGTGATGGGCGTGGTGATGATTTCCTTCATCTCCTGCGTCATCAGCCTACAAGCCGCAGCGAGCCGTCTGCTGTACTCCTACGCTCGCGATGAAATGGTCATCGGCAGCCGACTGCTGAAAAAGATTTCTCCTACCACCCAAGTACCGGTTGCCGCGCTGTTCGTGTCTGGCGTCCTGCCAGCACTGATCATCGCCCTCGGCTTCTTCCTGCAAGACGCCGTGGCCACCATCGTCAGCTTCGCCGCCATCGGCATCTACCTCGCGTTCCAGATGATCGTCCTGGCCGCGCTGTACGCCCGCAGCAAAGGCTGGAAACCGAGCGGCAAATTCACCCTCGGCGCATGGGGCTGGCCGGTGAACATTGGCGCGCTGGTGTACGGCGTTGGCGCAATCATCAACATGGCCTGGCCACGTACGCCGGATGCGCCGTGGTATGTGAACTATGCGATGGTGTTGAGCACGGCGATCGTGATTGGCTTGGGCTTGGTTTATATGTGGATTGGCAAGCCGTATGACCATGGCAAGGCCCCGGCTGGGGATGCTTGGAAGGTAAGTCGCTAAGAAGAATCACCCCGGAATCGAGATTTGATTCCGGGGTCTCCTCGAAGGACTGTCATCAATTCATCAGTACGCCATTTGATATCGGCTTTACCTCTAACAGCTTCGAAGCGATCCAGATCGATCACCTTTCTCTTTTTACCCTTCGCTTTATCTTTGCTCACAGAATTGCTTCTCCCTTTTCCCGATTGCTAACTCATAAAGGAAAATCTTGAGTGCAGGGATGGTTTAGCAGCGGAATCTAAAAAAACAGGCATTTCCTACAGACGCAGCCTTCCTGAAAAAGCCCCATTTCCTACGCTGTGCGTCGAAAGAGTAGACTTGTCGCCGCAAGCGCCTGACCGATAGGCTTTATCCCGTCGCTGTTAATTCAGCGATCCGGGGTCGAAGCCGGAAACTGTCAAAACGGTGCTTGCATGCCCTCCATTGAACTGCGGCTTTTTCACAACTTCAGTTCTGCTTTATGGCGGGCCGTGTGGCGCGGGCCTTCCGGCTTTACCGTTTCGACAGGAAGTAACCCGACTTCGAACGCCACTCGGCTCGCCACCCAATTTTTCGAAGAATTGGTGGCGACTTTCCAACTCGAAACGGAAGTCACTACATGTCTACGCAAATCCAGAATCCACCTTCAACGCACTTCACCCCCATCATCTTCACCCGCCACAACCGCTTCCTCCACGCCTTCATGCAAGACCACGAAGCCTGGTTCTGCGTGCAAGATCTCGGTCGCTTGATGGGTTACCCACTGAACGAACGCCTCACCCTGAAACTCGATCCCGACCAGCGTCGCCATGTCCTCCTACGTCGGGACGGCGAAATCATCGATTGCGCGATGGTCAGCGAGTCCGGACTGTTCGCGCTGCTCGTCCATCACGTCGTCCCGGAAAACCGCTACCTGCGCCAATGGCTGAGCCATGAAGTCATCCCGATGCTGCGGGAAACCCAATCAAGCCCTGTGGAAAACCACCCGAGCATGAGCTCGATGCATTGGGCGGGCGTCACCGTGCCGCTGCTGCACTGGCAACAGCAGGCGTGGGTCAAATGGCGGGATGTTCCAGAGTTGATGCACGGCCAACGGCCGTATCCGGTTCTGGGCACTTGCAGCTAAGCCTCATAAATAAAAAACCTGTGGTGAGGGAGCAAACTCCCTCGCCACAGGTTTAGCGCGTCCCTCTAACGAGTTGAATTCAAATGAGTAGAACCGTACTCAAATTTCCTCAGATTGAGGAAGTCATTCCCCGTGATGAAAGCTTTGCGATCTCTTACCTGAAACTAAACGACGATACCGAGCTTCAGAAAGCCATTCACGTCGGCATCGCCGATGCCGACGCAGGCAAATTGATTGATCTGGCCACCGTAAAAGCCAAATGGCTTTCACGGTGGCCACACCAGCGTTAAAACCGCGAAACACTCCGCATCGCATCCACCAGATACCGCATCGCAATCCGGTCACTTTCCGAAAGCTCGCGATAACGCTCCACCAGCTTCAGCTCCTCCGAGTTCAGCCGACGCCTTCTGCGCCCGCTGCCCAAGCAAGGAAAGATGCCCAACATGTCGGTAATGCCTTGTATTTTTGCCATGGACGATGTCCTTCTCTAGTACCGCAAAGAATTGCTTAAACACCACATCGCCCTGCCCCTTACAGCAGCGCCTTGTGCCCTGCCGGCCAAATGGGTCGCGCCGGTCATGCCCATAGAATAGAAATTTATTCGGCGCTGAAAAGCAGTTTTTAGAGTAATTAGTCGAAAAAAGCAGATATGCCATGTAAATCAGACAGGCCTGTCAGATTTTTAACCGACATGTCTTGTTTCATTGACACCCTGTCGTACTGAATCAACGAATTTTGCATTGCGAGCGAACGGTTTAAGCTAGCGGGCATCTGTTTATAGTCCGTTGCGTTTGGCCGAAGGCTTGTCCGAACCGTAATTTCTGATCCAGCACGTGCCAGGAACGGCGCGGGATTGCACACGACAGGTTGTATCTATGCACCGCAGGAATTTGCTCAAAGCGTCCATGGCCATTGCGGCTTACACCGGTCTTTCGGCCACCGGCCTACTGGCGACCCGCGCATGGGCGGCCAGTGGCGGCGCCGCTGATGGCGAGGCGCAGGCCTTCGATTTCGAAGCGCTCAAGCGCCAGGCCAAGCAGCTCGCTGGCAGTGCCTATCAGGACACTAAACAGGTGCTGCCGCCAACGCTGGCGACCATGACTCCGCAGAATTTCAATGCGATCCGCTACGACGGCGATCATTCGTTGTGGAAGGAGAACAAAGGCCAGCTCGACGTGCAGTTTTTCCATGTCGGCATGGGTTTCCGCCAGCCGGTGCGCATGTACAGCGTCGACCCGAAGACCCGCACCGCGCGCGAGGTGCATTTCCGCCCGACGCTGTTCAATTACGAGAACACCTCGGTCGACACCCAGCAGCTCAAAGGCGATTTGGGTTTCGCCGGTTTCAAGCTGTTCAAGGCGCCGGAGCTGGATCGCCATGACGTGGTGTCGTTCCTCGGCGCCAGCTATTTCCGTGCGGTGGATGCGACTGGCCAATATGGCCTCTCCGCGCGCGGTCTGGCGATCGACACCTACGCCAAGAAGCGCGAAGAATTTCCTGACTTCACCAAGTTCTGGTTCGAGACGCCGGATCAGAACGCCACGCGTTTTGTGGTCTACGCCCTGCTCGACTCGCCGAGTGCCACCGGCGCGTACCGCTTCGACATCGATTGCCAGGCCGAGCGCGTGGTCATGGAAATCGACGCACACATCAATGCGCGCACTGCCATCGAGCAACTGGGCATCTCGCCAATGACCAGCATGTTCAGTTGCGGCAACCACGAACGGCGCATGTGCGACACCATTCACCCGCAGATCCACGATTCGGATCGTCTGGCCATGTGGCGCGGTAACGGCGAGTGGATCTGCCGTCCGCTGAACAACCCGGCGACGCTGCAGTTCAACGCCTTTGCCGACACCAATCCGAAGGGCTTTGGTCTGGTGCAGACCGACCATGAGTTCGCCAACTATCAGGACACCGTCGACTGGTACAGCAAGCGCCCGAGCCTGTGGGTAGAACCGACCACCGCGTGGGGCGAAGGCTCTATCGATCTGCTGGAAATTCCTACCACCGGCGAGACCCTCGACAACATCGTGGCGTTCTGGACACCGAAAAAACCGGTGGCTGCCGGCGATTCGCTGAACTACGGCTACAAGCTTTACTGGAGCGCGCTGCCGCCAGTGAGTACGCCGCTCGCGCGAGTGCAGGCGACCCGTTCCGGCATGGGTGGGTTCGTTGAAGGCTGGGCACCGGGCGAGCATTACCCGCCGGTGTGGGCGCGTCGTTTTGCCGTGGACTTCACTGGCGGTGGCCTGGATCGACTGCCGCAGGGCACCGGGATTGAGCCGGTAGTGACGTGTTCGAACGGCAAGGTGCAGGACTTCAGCGTGCTGGTGCTGGATGACATCAAGGGTTACCGGATTCTGTTTGACTGGTACCCGACCAGTGACAGCGTTGAGCCGGTGGAGCTGCGGTTGTTTATTCGCACCAACGATCGCACGTTAAGCGAGACGTGGTTGTACCAGTACTTCCCGCCGGCGCCGGATAAGCGCAAATACCCTTAGGGTTCTCTAGCGCTTGGGCAGGCCTCTTCGCGAGCAGGCTCGCTCCCACAGTTGATCTCGGTCGACCACAAAAGTCATGACCGGCATTGAATCCATGTGGGAGCGAGCCTGCTCGCGAAGGAGGCCCAGGCAAAACAACATTCAGCAGACAAAACAAAGCCCCGGCCATCACTGACCGGGGCTTTTGCTTTACCGCTACTGACTCAATCGCGCAAATCAGACTCATGAATCGGCTGATCCCGATGGGTCGCACGCTGATACTGCGCCGGCCACACCGCTTGGCGCCCACCCAGATCATCATCGGCATGCAGCGGCCAGTACGGATCGCGCAGCAGCTCACGGGCGAGGAAGATGATGTCGGCCTGACAGGTGCGCAGAATGTGTTCGGCCTGCGCCGGCTCGGTAATCATTCCCACCGTGCCCGTGGCGATGCCTGACTCCTTGCGTACGCGTTCGGCGAAGCGCGTCTGATAACCCGGCCCCACCGGAATCTCGGCGTTGGCTGCGGTGCCACCCGAAGAGACGTCGATCAGATCCGCGCCAAGGGTGTGCAGACGGCACGCCAGCTCGACGGTTTCATCCGGGTTCCAGCCATCCTCAACCCAGTCTGTGGCCGAAACGCGGACAAATAGCGGCAACTCCTCAGGCCAAACCGCCCTCACCGCTTCAGTCACTTGCAGCACCAGACGAATACGGTTTTCGAAAGAACCACCGTACTGATCCCGGCGTTGATTGCTCAGCGGCGAAAGAAACTGATGCAGCAGATAACCATGCGCCGCATGCACCTCAACCACACTGAAACCCGCCTTCAACGCGCGTTTGGCCGCATCGACAAAGGCCTGAATGACGTCGGCAATCTGCCCTTCATCGAGCTGTTTCGGTTGAGTGTGTTGTGGATCAAAGGCAATCGGCGATGGCCCGACCGGTGTCCAGCCGCCATCATCGGGTTTGACGCTGCCATGCTTGCCGATCCACGGCCGATGGGTGCTGGCCTTGCGCCCGGCGTGGGCCAGTTGAATGCCGGCAACGGCGCCCTGGGCGGTGATGAAGCGGGTAATGCGTTGCAGCGGTTCGATCTGTTCGTCGTTCCACAGACCGAGGTCTTCGGCGGTGATCCGCCCGTCGGCGGTCACCGCCGTGGCTTCAGTGAAGATCAGGCCGGCGCCACCCACCGCGCGGCTGCCGAGGTGCACCAGGTGCCAGTCGTTGGCCAGGCCGTCGACGCTCGAGTATTGGCACATTGGCGAGACGGCGATGCGGTTGGGCAGGGTCAGTTGGCGAAGGGTGAAGGGTTCAAGCAGCAGACTCATGGGGCACCTCTCAAATCAGTGGGCAGGCTCCAGGGTTCTGTTTGAATAGTCGACGAGTGACAGGAAAAAGGTGCAGCACCCGCCCCCGCGGGCAAAAAATTCGACAAGACGTCACAAGGCCAATCAAGCAGTGCTTAGAGCCTAGTCGACAACGGGGGATGAGGGAGGGTTCAGAGTGATTCAGTGTGTGAAAGGACGCTTTCGCGAGCAGGCTCGCTCCCACAAGGACAACACCGTACCTGTGGGAGCGAGCCTGCTCGCGAAGGGGTCAACGCGGTTCGATATGGGCAATCATCAGTTGTACCGTCTCATTACCCCGAAACTCGTTAACGTCGAGCTTGTAAGCCAGCTCAACCCACTGAATCGTCGGATTTGGCCAGATATCCCGGTCAATACCGAACGCAATACCGTCCAGCTTCACCGAACCACATTCGCTCTTCAGCACCACTTTCAGATGCCGCTCGCCAACAACACGCTGCTCGACCAACTGAAACACACCGTGAAACAGCGGCTCCGGGAAGTGCTGCCCCCAAGGTCCGGCATGGCGCAGGGCGCGGGCCAGTTCGAGGTGAAATTCTTCCACCGCCAGCGTGCCGTCCGACAACATTCGCCCGGTCAGGTCTTCTTCGCGAAGTTGCCTACGCACTTCAGCGTCGAATGCCTCGGCGAACAGCGGAAAATTCTCCTGAGGCAAGGTCAGACCGGCCGCCATCGCGTGGCCGCCGTACTTGGCGATCAGGGTCGGATGCTGCGCTGCAACGACGCTCAGCGCATCACGAATATGAAAGCCCTGCACCGAACGCCCCGAACCCTTGAGCAACCCATCACCGGCATCAGCAAAGGCAATGGTCGGACGGAAATAACGTTCTTTCATCCGCGACGCGAGGATACCGATCACCCCCTGGTGCCATTCCGGATCGAACAGACACAAGCCAAACGGCATCGACTCCACCGGCAAGTCCTTGAGCTGCGCCAACGCTTCACGCTGCATGCCCTGCTCGATGGATTTGCGATCCTGGTTCATGCCATCCAGTTGCGCGGCCATTTCACGGGCCGCATTAGCGTCGGCGGTGAGCAGGCATTCGATGCCCAGGCTCATATCATCGAGTCGGCCGGCGGCGTTCAGACGCGGGCCGACGATAAAACCCAGATCCGTGGAAGTAATGCGAGTGGCGTCACGCTTGGCCACTTCAAGGATCGCTTTGATCCCCGGCCGTGCGCGACCGGCGCGAATCCGTTCCAGGCCTTGATGCACCAGAATCCGGTTGTTAGCGTCCAGCGGCACCACGTCGGCAACGCTGCCCAGCGCCACCAGATCAAGCAATTCGCCGATGTTCGGCTGCGGCTTGTTTTCGTACCAGCCGAGGCTGCGCAAACGCGCACGCAATGCCATCAACACATAGAAGATCACGCCGACGCCGGCCAGTGCCTTGCTTGGGAATTCACATCCGGGCTGGTTCGGGTTGACCAATGCATCGGCCTGCGGCAGTTCATCGCCCGGCAAGTGATGGTCGGTGATCAGCACTTTGAGCCCGGCCTTCTTCGCCGCTGCCACGCCTTCGACGCTGGAGATGCCGTTGTCGACGGTGACCAACAATTGCGGCTCACGAGTCAAGGCGACTTCAACGATTTCCGGGGTCAGGCCGTAGCCATATTCGAAGCGGTTCGGCACCAGATAATCAACATGCGCCGCACCGAGCAAACGCAAACCGAGCATGCCGACCGTACTCGCCGTCGCACCGTCCGCATCGAAGTCGCCGACGATGAGGATGCGCTGGCGTTGCTCCAGCGCTGTCACCAGCAAGTTCACCGCCGCATCAATGCCCTTGAGCTGCTGAAACGGGATCAACCGCGCCAGGCTCTTGTCCAGCTCCGCCTCGGACTGCACGCCCCGTGCCGCGTACAAGCGGGTCAGCAGCGGAGGAATATCACCCAGAAAGGGCAGCGTGGCAGGCAGTTGACGAGGTTCGATGCGCATGGGGTGACGGAGACTTCTCTTTAATACGTGGGATTATTCAGTTGAAGGCGCGGGATCAGCCGCGCTCACCTTGCAGCCATTGCAACTGGACTTCGTGCTGACCACGGTCGTCGGTGACGAAGATCGTCCCTTCGCTGATCATCACGTCCCACTTGATAACGCGGGGCATGTCCTTGGCCAGGGTTTCCAGCACTTCTTGCGGGACGGCGGCGATGTTGACGTTTTTCAGGTTCTTGATCGCCGGGATCACCTTGGTTTCCCAGACGCGCAGGCTGCCGTAGGCCAACAGGCTGGTACGCTCGGTACGACGCGAGCACCAGGTCAGACGATCGGCGTCTGGCTGGCCGACTTCGATCCAGTGCAGAACGCGGTCGTCCAGGCTCTTTTCCCACAGCGCAGGTTCATCCACGTCTGACAGACCGCGACCAAACGACAACTGCTCGTTGTACCAGAGGGCGTAAGCCAGCAGCCGCACGGTCATGCGTTCTTCGGTTTCCGAAGGGTGACGGGCGATGGTCTGCTTGACGCTCTCGTAGACGCTGCGGTCGAGGTCGGTGAGGTTCAGTTCAAACTTGTAAGTGGTCGAAGGCTGGGCCATGAACGGGCTTCTTGATACGAGGAAAGTCGGCAAGTCTAACCGATGCGGTAGGCAATCATCGAATTGATGGCGATCAACCTGCGGCGTCTGACAGCCGGCTATGTTAAAACGCTGTATCTGCACAGACTTGTCCTACAGGATTCAGTATGCCGTTCGCCAACAAACCGCTCTCAGGTGTGAAAGTCATTGAATTGGGTACGTTGATTGCCGGCCCTTTTGCCTCGCGTATTTGCGGCGAATTCGGCGCTGAAGTGATCAAGATCGAATCGCCTGACGGCGGTGATCCCTTGCGCAAGTGGCGCAAATTGTACGAAGGCACGTCCTTGTGGTGGTTCGTCCAGGCGCGCAATAAGAAGTCGTTGACCCTGAATCTGAAACACCCCGACGGTTTGGCGATTCTGAAAAAACTCCTCAGTGAAGCCGACATTCTCATCGAAAACTTCCGCCCCGGTGTGCTGGAAAAACTCGGCCTGAGTTGGCAAACCCTGCACGCGCTCAACCCCAAACTGGTGATGGTGCGTCTGTCCGGTTTCGGTCAGACCGGGCCGATGAAAGATCAGCCAGGCTTCGGCGCGGTCGGCGAATCCATGGGCGGCTTGCGCTACATCACCGGTTTCGAAGACCGCCCACCGGTGCGCACCGGGATTTCCATCGGCGACTCGATTGCTGCGCTGTGGGGCGTGATCGGCGCGCTGATGGCGCTGCGTCATCGCGAAGTCAACGGTGGTCTCGGCCAAGTGGTCGACGTGGCCTTGTACGAAGCGATTTTCGCGATGATGGAAAGCATGGTCCCGGAGTTCGACGTGTTCGGTTTTATCCGCGAGCGTACCGGCAACATCATGCCCGGCATCACGCCCTCCTCCATCCACACCAGCGCCGATGGCAAACACGTGCAGATCGGCGCTAACGGCGATGCGATCTTCAAGCGTTTCATGCTGATCATTGGCCGCGAAGATTTGGCTAACGATCCGACGCTGGCCAGCAACGACGGCCGCGACAGTCGTCGTGACGAGCTGTACGGCGTGATTGATCGCTGGGTCAATTCGCAGCCATTGCAAACCGTGCTCGACCTGCTCAATCAGGCCGAGGTGCCGGTCAGCCGGATTTTCAGTGCCGAGGACATGTTCAACGATCCGCAATACCTGGCCCGGGAAATGTTCCTGCAGGCCAAGCTGCCGGACGGCAAGGACTTCAAGATGCCCGGCATCGTGCCGAAACTCTCTGAAACGCCGGGCTCTTCCGAATGGGTCGGACCGCAGCTCGGCGAACACAATGCGCAGGTACTTAACGATCTTGGCTACGACGAGACACAGATCGCCCGACTGCGCGAAGACGGAGCTATCTAAGCTGAAGCGCCGGCCGACATTACACGCCAACCACGCCCACTATGGGTGGATCTGGAAGCTGTTCGGCTTGTTGTTGCTGCTTGCCCTGTCGACCGGAGCGCAGGCGAAACCGACGTTGATCTGGTTGCTGCGCGACTTGCCGCCCATGACGATTTTTGAAGGCCCGAAAAAGGGTCAGGGCGTGATCGATCAACTGATGCCCATGCTGATGGCCGGCATGCCGCAATACGAACACAAGGTGATGCGGGTCAATCGCGCTCGCGGCCTGCAAATGCTTCATGAGAACCCCTTCGCCTGCGACCCTGCCTTGCTGTGGAGCAAAGAGCGCGCGCAGTGGGTCGCGTACTCGATCCCGGCGATTCGCGCGGTGGGCAATGGCCTGGTGGTGCGCCAGCAAGATCGCGCGGTGCTCGAACCGTATCTGGTCGACGGTGAAGTGGATTTGTCGGCGTTGCTGGCCGCGATGGACAGGAAAGTCGGCGTCGTTGCCGAACGCAGCTATGGAGAGTTCATTGACACTGAGTTGCATCAGGCACCCAGTGGCGCCCTGACGGCGCATTACGGCAACGATGCACTGAGCAATCTGCTGTCGATGCAGCGACTGGGCCGCTTGCAGGTGGTGCTGGGCTATTGGCCGGAGATTCGCTATCAGGCCAAACAGGCGCAGATCAATGAGGATGAGCTGGAGTTTTACCCGATTCAGGGGAACGGGAAATATCTCTCAGGCTACGTCGCCTGTTCCGACACCACGCAGGGACGTCAGGCGATCGCCGAGATCAACCATCTGCTGCGCACCCTGCCCCACGAGCGCCTGAACGAGCTGTACGCCGCATGGCTGGACCCCGACAGACGCGAGGATTATCTCGAGCACGCCCGGCTTTTTTTCGAGCATCAGGCCGCGCAATAGGCAAACGCCGGACAAAAGAAACCCCGAGAAGTGGGGAGACGACTCGGGGTTAAACGTGGTCTATATCAAAGACCCGTAGCAGCAAGCGACAAGCACCGGAGCACAATGCTTGATCCTGCTGTTATGGGGTCTGACTGACAGGGATGCAGGAAGGTTCCCACAAAATAAATTTCATCTTCACAGCGCCGGACGTTTATCCAGCGCCGCATTGCGCAAAGCCGCGATCACACAAGGCTCAAGCCGGCCTTCGGCGATCAGGACATCACGATGCAAACCGTCAACCACATCGGTCAGCAAGCGCTTGTCGCTTAACTGGGCCTGATTGAATTCGCGCTCCACCACGATCGCGCCGCTGCTGTTCTTCAACGTCACCAGGCATTCGCCATGGCTGCCGCGAGGGGTCAACGTCACTTGATACGGGCTCAGAGCCTCACCGAGCAATAGACTGATACTTTCCATCTCGATCTCCACTCATTAGTCCGAAAACTGTGTGCCTGGGGCGTGTTCACCATAAATGACCGCCGGCCCGAGAAGAAAGTTCTGTATACCGGGCGTCTTCCTTGAGCGTCACCGGTCTTTCAGAGCATGCCGAGTGAAGATGACAGAAACATAACGGCTCGGGTCAAACGCTGGCAGCCCGTCGGGTCGACAGCACGTAATCGTCGACCAGACCGCGCATCAGCACGGCCGAGACCGGCGTTTGCAGGCGCCCGAGCAAATTGATCTCGTGTTCGAGCAGAATGAAGTCGAGGCCTTTCACCAGGCTCGGGGAGGCGCGACCCAGCAGAATCAAGGCATGGGCCTGTCGTCGCTGGGACAGATGCCGGATCAGTGCTACACCGTCACCGCCTTCGAGTTGCGGGTCGCAGATCGCAATGTCGACGGCGCCGCGATGCTCCAGTGAGCGCAACGCCGAGGCAAGTGTGGGCGCCGTCAACACGTCATAGATGCCCATGGCATTGACCATCTGATGCAAGGCCATCAACTGAAACGGATTGTGTTCAAGGATCAGGACTTTTAGCGAACGCATGAGCGACCTCTGAGCGACATTCGCGGTGTGCCACCGCAGTGGCTGTCCACTCTAGGACAGCCATCCTCAGCCTCCCATCGGAAAAGGCGTCACGTCACATAGGACTTTTCCCAACTTCATTGCAGACATCGACAACCATTCTCGGCGCGACGCTGGCTGATGTCTGTCCAGCCGCCGAGCAGGCCACGCAATTTGCCGTCGGCGCTGTAGAACGGCACCGTCCATTGATAGATATCACGGGAGCCGTTCTTGAACAGCAACTGGCGTTTGCTGAAGCGCGTCTTGCGCGTTTGCAACTGCGCCATGAACTCGTCATGCAGCATCATGGCCGTTGCTTCGGGCAACGCGTCGATCTCGAACAGCAAACGGCCCTGAACCTGATCCTGGCGCACCGAAAGTGCTTCCTCGTAACTGCGATTGCACATGATCAGCCGTCCCTCGAGGTCACGGACGAACATCGGATCAGGCATCGCATCGATCAGCGCATGCTGGAACGCCAACTGATCACTCAGGCCACGCTCGGCTTCGCGGCGCTGCTTGATCAAAGCGGTCAAGCGGCGATTCCAGACCATCGACAGCAGTCCGAAAAACCCGACGACGCCCATCGCCCAGCAACCCGGCTCGATGATTCGCTGCCACAGCGAAGGCTCCGATGGCGGTGCGATGCCATCCAGCCATTTCAGGCGAATGGCGCGCAAATCCGCCGCAGAAAACGCACTCAACGCTTTGTTGATAACGCTCAGTAGCTCTGGCTGCCCCTTGCGCACCGCCAGGTGATCCGCTTCCCATTTGCCATCGAGCACATCACCTACCTTGAGCAACCCGGAGGGATACAACTGGGCGCCGATTTCATTCTCGATCGTGGCGTAGGCTTCGCCACTCTCCACGAGTGCGCGGGCCTCCGCATAGGTTTTGACCAGCCGAAGTTCGATAGAGGGATATTCGCGTCGGATAAGCTCCTCCAGCGCATGCCGAGCGGGCAGTACCAATACACGCTTGGCCAATTGCTCCAGCGAACTCAAGCGCGGCTCTCCCGCCCGACCGACAAACACCCAACCCGCGCCGCCGAACGCATGACTGAATTCGAGGAATTCCTTGCGTGCCTCCGTCATTGCCAGCGTGGTGCTCAAGTCCGCCGCACCACTCTCCAGGCGCTCGAGCATCTGGTCGGTGGAGAACGACTCTTCATGCTCGAAGCGCAGACCGGTCATGCCGCTGATGCGCTGCAGTACGTCGTTGTTCAGTCCGCTCCAGCGGCCATGCTCGTCCTGAAACAGATACAACGGGTACTGCACCGAGGCGACGATGACGCTCGGGTTGTCACGTATCCACTGACGCTCCCGGGCATCGAGCGCAATCGGTTCGATGTTCGATAATCCGTTCGCGTCGTGCAGCATCATTTGCGCAGCGCTGCTGCTGGTTCCCAATGCCAGCCAGCCTAAAAAAAACAGCCAGTTCAAGACTGGTCTCAATCCTTGCTCAAACCACATTGCCACTTCCTTCGTGATCGACTCACCCGTGTTTCGTGGGTGAAAACCCGAGCAGTGTGGCAGCAGAAACAAAAAAGCCCGTCAGGAGACGGGCTTCAAAATGTGACAGCTTTTAGGGGCTTACAGCGGCTTGCCGCGGTTGCCATGCTGGCTGACAAAGGCTTGCACGGCTTTCAGCTCGTTTGGCAGAACGGTGCAGCGCTCGTTTCGCTCAAACAAATCAGAAAGATGTGCAGGTAGCTCGAGCGCTTTTCCTACACCGGCTTTCTCTACCGCCTCGGGGAATTTCACCGGGTGAGCGGTGCCGAGGATGACCATCGGGATATCGAGGCTGCGGCGGCATTCGCGCGCGGCTTTGACGCCGATGGCGGTATGCGGATCCAGCACTTCACCGGTCTGCTCGTAGACTTCGGCGATGGTTTCGCAGGTCTGCGCGTCATCCACGGCCAGCGAGTCGAACAGTTTGCGCGCTTCGGTCCAGCGCTCTTGCTCGACGCTGAAACCACCGCCCTGCTTGAACGAATCCATCAAACCGGCAATCGCCGCACCGTTGCGACCGTGCAGGTCGAACAGCAGGCGTTCGAAGTTCGACGAGACCATGATGTCCATCGACGGCGACAGCGTGGCGTGCAGGGTTTCCTTGACGTACTGATTGCCGCTCATGAAGCGGTGCAGGATGTCGTTGCGGTTGGTGGCGACGATCAACTGGTTGATCGGCAGCCCCATGTTGCGGGCCAGGTAACCGGCGAAGATATCGCCGAAGTTGCCGGTTGGCACCGAGAACGACACCGAACGTGCCGGGCCGCCCAACTGCAGGGACGCATGGAAGTAGTAGACGATCTGGGCCATGATCCGCGCCCAGTTGATCGAGTTCACCGCGACCAGACGCGTGCCTTTGAGGAAGCTCTGGTCGGCGAAGCTGTTCTTGACCATTTCCTGGCAGTCATCGAAGTTGCCTTCGATGGCGATGTTGTGGATGTTCTCGCCGAAGATGGTGGTCATCTGGCGACGCTGCACTTCCGACACGCGCTTGTGCGGGTGCAGGATGAAGATGTCGACGTTTTCGCAGTGCTTGCAGCCTTCGATGGCGGCCGAACCGGTGTCACCGGAGGTTGCGCCGACGATCACCACGCGTTCGCCACGCTTTTCCAGCACGTAGTCGAGCAAGCGACCGAGCAGTTGCAGGGCGAAGTCCTTGAACGCCAGGGTCGGGCCGTGGAACAGCTCCAGCACCCATTCGTTGCCGTTCAGCTGACGCAGCGGCGCGACGGCGCTGTGGGCGAACACGCCATAGGTTTCTTCAAGAATCTTTTTGAAGTCGGCGTCCGGAATGCTGCCGGTGACGAACGGGCGCATCACCCGGAAGGCCAGCTCGTGATACGGCAGGCCGGCCCACGAAGCGATTTCTTCCTGGGTGAAACGTGGCAGGTTTTCCGGAACGTACAGACCGCCGTCGGTCGCCAGACCAGCCAGCAGGACGTCTTCGAAATTCAGGGCCGGTGCCTGGCCGCGGGTACTGATATAACGCATGATTTCAAACCTTCGGTTTGAGCTTCAAGCTACAAGCTACAAGCTGCAAGTAAAAGCCAGACCGCTTTTCTCTTGCCGCTTGCAGCTCGAAGCTTGCAGCTGCTTCTGTTTAGTTCAGGTGCTCGACGCGGATCCGCACAACCGGACCATTCACGCCGGCCAGCGCTTCGAGGGCGGCGATGGCATCGTTGATGCGCTGCTCGACCACACGGTGGGTCAGCAGGATCATCGGCACCAGACCGTCGTGTTCCTCGACTTCCTTCTGCATGATCGACTCGATGTTGATGCCGCGCTCCGAGAGGATGCTCGCCACCTGAGCGAGTACGCCCGGATGGTCCTTGGCCTGAATGCGCAGGTAGTAGGCGCTTTCGCAGGCTTCGATCGGCAGGATCGGGTGGGCCGACAGCGAATCCGGCTGGAAGGCCAGGTGCGGCACGCGGTTTTCCGGATCGGAGGTCATGGCGCGAACCACGTCGACCAGATCAGCGATCACCGACGAAGCGGTTGGCTCCATGCCAGCGCCCGCGCCGTAGAACAGCGTCGAACCGGCGGCGTCACCGTTGACCATCACCGCGTTCATCACGCCGTTGACATTGGCGATCAGGCGATCGGCCGGAATCAGCGTCGGGTGCACGCGCAACTCGATACCGGCAGCGGTGCTGCGCGCCACGCCGAGGTGCTTGATGCGGTAGCCCAGCGCTTCGGCGTAGTTGACGTCGGCAGTGGTCAGCTTGGTGATGCCTTCGGTGTAAGCCTTGTCAAACTGCAGCGGAATGCCGAACGCGATGGAAGCCAGAATCGTCAGCTTGTGCGCGGCGTCGATGCCTTCAACGTCGAAGGTCGGATCGGCCTCGGCGTAACCCAGTGCCTGCGCTTCGGCCAACACGTCTTCGAAGGTACGGCCCTTCTCACGCATTTCGGTGAGAATGAAGTTACCGGTGCCGTTGATGATCCCGGCGACCCAGTTGATACGGTTGGCAGACAGGCCTTCACGGATTGCCTTGATCACCGGAATGCCACCGGCGACGGCCGCTTCAAACGCCACGATCACGCCTTTCTCGCGTGCCTTGGCGAAAATTTCATTACCGTGAACGGCAATCAGAGCCTTGTTCGCGGTGACCACATGCTTGCCATTCTCGATGGCCTTGAGTACCAGCTCGCGGGCAACGGTGTAGCCGCCCATCAGCTCTATGACGATGTCGATCTCAGGGTTTGTGGCCACGTCGAAGACATCGTTGGTAATCGCAATACCGGTCGTCTGGAACTGAGGCTTTGGCGTGCGCATGGCAATTTGTGCCACTTCGATTCCACGCCCGGCACGACGAGCAATTTCCTCGGCGTTGCGCTGAAGTACGTTGAAGGTACCGCCACCGACGGTCCCTAACCCACAGATGCCTACTTTGACCGGATTCACTGTGAACTCCCCATAAAACGGCCGACTCAGGGTCGGCCGGAAAACAACCGCGTACTCGCGGCTCTCTATTAATGGCCCGGCGATGTCGCTGCCGGACCATGATCGTCAAAGGCTGACCGTGACGATGCGAATTACTTGGCGCCCAGCGCCAGTTTGGCGACTTGTGGCGCTGGCTGGTAGCCCGGAATGACTTGTCCGTCAGCCAAAACGATGGCCGGTGTGCCATTCACGCCGATCGACTGACCGAGGGCGAACTGTTTGGAAACCGGGTTCTCGCACTTGGCGGCCTTGATTTCCTTGCCATCGACCATTTTGTCCATGGCGGCTTTCTTGTCTTTCGAGCACCACACGGCTTGCAGTTGCTCGTCACCCGGCGAGCCGAGGCCCTGGCGCGGGAACGCGACATAACGCACTTCGATGCCGCGCTTGTTCAGCTCCGGCACTTCGGCGTGCAGCTTGTGGCAGTACGGGCAGGTGGTGTCGGTGAACACGGTGATGTGCGATTTGGTCTCGCCCACGGCCGGGTAAACCACGGTCTCGGCAACCGGAATGTCATTGATCAGTTTGGAGATGCCCAGGCGCTCGGTCTTCTCGGTCAGGTTGACCGGCTTACCGTCCTTGAGCTGGAACAGATAGCCTTGAACAACGTATTGACCGTCGGCGCTGGCGTACAGCACACGGCTGCCCTTGAGCTTGACTTCGTACATGCCCGGCAACGGGCTGGCGGAAATGCTCTCGACCGGAACTTCGAGCTGGAGGTTTTCCAGGCTTTTACGAATAGCTTTGTCGGCCGCGTCATCGGCGACGGCAAAGGTGCTGACCAACGCAATGGCTGCGGCGGCGAAAATCTGGGTCAGACGCATGAGAACTCCTGAAGGCGGACAAATGAAACGATCAGAACGCCCGTGCCATCACACCGGGTCATAACCGTCCATCGTGCAAACCGGCAAAGCCTAACACATAAGGCCACGGTGGCCGAATGCGCCTGTCGCCACACTTTCAGGACTGCGCAGATCTTGTGAGAGCGAGCCTGCTCGCGAAAGCGGAGGGTCAGCTAAATGAGCGCTGACGGACATGCCCTCTTCGCGAGCAGGCTCGCTCCCACAAGGATTGTTTTTCAGCCGCGCGGGTGATGTTTCGCATGCAGTTCCTGCAGTCGGGCGCGGGCGACGTGGGTGTAAATCTGCGTGGTGGAGAGGTCGCTGTGGCCAAGCAGCATCTGCACCACCCGCAAGTCCGCGCCGTGGTTGAGCAGGTGCGTGGCAAACGCATGGCGCAAGGTGTGCGGCGATAGCGACTTGCCGATCCCGGCGACCTTCGCCTGATGCTTGATCCGGTGCCAGAACGTCTGACGGGTCATCTGCTCGCCGCGCTGGCTGGGGAACAGCACATCGCTCGGCCGCCCCCCGAGCAGTTCGCCGCGACCATCACGCATGTAGCGCTCGACCCAGACAATCGCCTCCTCGCCCATCGGCACCAGCCGCTCCTTGCTGCCCTTGCCCATCACGCGCAACACGCCTTGGCGCAGGTTGACCTGTTCCAGCGTCAGGCTGACAAGCTCGGTCACTCGCAAACCACAGGCGTACAACACTTCAAGCATGGCCCGGTCACGTTGGCCGATGGCTTCGCTCAGATCCGGCGCCTTCAACAGCGCCTCCACGTCAGCTTCCGACAGCGATTTGGGCAATGGCCTACCCAGTTGCGGCATATCGACGCGTAACGTCGGGTCGATACTGATCAGCTTTTCCCGCAGCAGATAACGATAAAAGCCACGCACACCCGAGAGAAATCGGGCGGTTGAGCGCGGTTTGTAGTTCTGCTCGAGACGCCAGGACAAGTGATCGAGGATCAACTCACGGCCAGCATTGATCAACTCCAGGTTCTTCTCCTGCAACCAGCCATTGAACAGCGCCAGATCGCTGCGATAGGCGCCACGGGTGTTATCGGACAGGCCTTTCTCCAGCCATAGAGCGTCGAGGAATTGGTCAATCAGGGGATGGTCGATGGCAGGCATGGGCGCTCAAGACACACAGCCTCTAAGACCGTGCGCAAATGTGGAGTGAACTGTAGGAATGGGCGCTAGTCTTTCATAGCCCGCTAATTCAAGGAACAGGGAGCATCAATGAACGAGCAGCAAATTCTCTTGGCGTTTGGCGGGATCGGCGCAGCGGCGCTGGGTTGCCAATGGCTGGCCTGGCGCCTGAAGCTGCCGGCGATTCTGTTTCTGTTGCTGACCGGCATTCTGGTCGGCCCGGTGCTTGGCTGGCTCGATCCGCAGGAAATGTTCGGGCCGCTGCTGATGCCGCTGGTGTCGTTGGCGGTGGCGCTGATTCTGTTCGAGGGTAGCCTGACCTTGCACCTGTCGGAGTGGAAAGAGATCGGCAGCGTGGTTCATCGCCTGGTGACCATCGGTGCGATTTCGACCTGGATCGTCATCGCCGTCGCCACACACTATCTGCTCGGTTTCGACTGGATGCTGGCCATTCTCTTTGGCAGCCTGACGCTGGTCACCGGCCCGACCGTGATTGTGCCGATGCTGCGCGTGGTGCGGCCGAAAGCCTCGATCGCCAACATTCTGCGCTGGGAAGGCATCGTCATCGACCCGATCGGCGCCCTGCTCGCCGTTGTGGTTTATAGCTTTATTATTGCCAGTGCCGAGGGCCATGGCCTCAAGCAGAGTCTGTTTACGTTTGGCGGGGTGATTCTGTGTGGCGCGGTGTTCGGGATTGTCGGTGGCTGGGTGCTCGGGACCATTATTCGTCGCCAATGGTTACCGGAATACCTGCATAACCTCGCCTCATTGGCGGCGGTGCTGGGGATATTCATTGCCGCCAACGAAGTGATGCACGAATCCGGTCTGCTGGCCGTGACGCTGATGGGCATGTGGCTGGCGAACATGAAGGGCGTCGATGTGCGGCACATCCTGCACTTCAAGGAAAACCTCAGCGTGCTGCTGATCTCCGGGCTGTTCATTCTGTTGGCGGCGCGGCTCGATCTGTACGCGTTGATTGGTTTGGGACCGCTGGTGTTGATTCTGCTGCTGGTGATTCAGTTGATCGCCCGGCCGTTGAACGTGCTGCTCAGCACCGCCGGCTCGAGCCTGAGCTGGCGTGAGCGCGCGTTGCTGTGCTGGATTGCGCCGCGCGGGATCGTCGCGGCGGCGGTCTCGGCAATTTTTGCGATTCGCCTGCACGAGGCCGGGCATGAAGGTGCGTTGCTGCTGGTGCCGCTGACGTTTGCGGTGATCATCGGCACCGTCGTGTTGCAAAGCGCGACTGCACGACCGCTGGCACGCCTGTTAAAGGTTGCCGAGCCAGCGCCAAGTGGTTTCCTGATCGTCGGCGCGAACGGCCCGGCGCGGGAGCTGGGCAAATCGCTGCAGCAACTGGGCAGCCGCGTGCTGCTGACCGATTCGAGTTGGGAAAACATTCGTGCCGCACGCATGGAAGGCCTGCCGACGTATTTCGGCAACCCGGCTTCGCAGCATGCCGACGCGCATCTGGATCTGGTCGGGCTGGGGCATTTGCTGGCGCTGTCGCCTTCGGGTGAGCTGAATACCTTGGCGGCCATGCGTTTTCGTCACGACTTCGGCCATCAGCGTTTGTTCGGGTTGGCCAGTGGTCATGAGAGCCGGCGTAGCGACAAGCATCGTGCGAGCCTGGAGCATCGCGGCAATCAGTTGGGCAGCGAGGCGTTTACCTACGCGAAACTCGCCAGCCAGATGGGACAGGGTGCCGAGTTGTACAGCACGACGCTGACGGACGGATTTGGCTGGGAGGATTACCGGGCGCTGCATGGAAACCGCGCGACGCTGCTGTTCATGCGCGATGACAGCGGTTGGGTGCATGTGGTGACGCCGGAGACGGCTGTGAAACCTGGGGCGGGGTGGACGTTGTTGGCGTTGATTCAGCCGGAGAACGGCGGCGTCTGATCTGACGCTTTCGCGAGCAAGCTCGCTCCCACAGTGACCGGGTTGAACACAATATTTGTGTCCGGCAAGGAAACTGTGGGAGCGAGCCTGCTCGCGAATGGCGCGACTGGGTATCAGATCAAGCCGCAAACCCCGGCAGCACCGGCACCGGTCGCTTGTCGTCGTCGATGGCAACAAAGCTGAACTGCCCGTGAATCGCCTTTTCGCGGCCATCGCAGCTCATGCTTTCGACAAACACTTCCACCTCAACCTTGAGGCTGGTGTTGCCGACCTTGATCACCTTACCCACCAATTCAACAATGGAGCCTGCCGGGATCGCGTGGTTGAAGTCGATGCGATCAGTAGACACGGTCACCAGCGGCAAGCGGCAGAATCGCGTAGCGGTGATGAACGACACTTCGTCCATCCACGCCAGCGCGGTGCCGCCGAACAGCGTGTTGTGGTGGTTGGTAGTCGGCGGGAAGACGGCTTTGGTTACGCGGGTCACCGAGAGTTCGGTGCGGCGTTCGATTTCCTGGTCGCGGGTGGTCATGGTTCTGGCCTGTCACAAAATGGCTGTGGATAAATTTCGGGCAACAAAAAAGCAGCCCGTAGGCTGCTTTTTTCTGCATCGGAAGCTGGACTTAAGCCAGTTTTTCCTTGATGCGAGCTGCTTTACCCGACAGGTCGCGCAGGTAGTACAGCTTGGCTTTACGTACGTCACCGCGACGTTTAACAGCCATGCTGTCGATCTGCGGGGAGTAGGTCTGGAAAGTACGTTCTACGCCAACACCGTTGGAGATTTTACGAACGGTGAACGCACTGTTCACGCCGCGGTTACGCTTGGCGATTACAACGCCTTCGAACGCTTGCAGACGGGAACGATCGCCTTCCTTCACTTTCACCTGAACGACAATAGTGTCGCCTGGGGCGAAGGTAGGGATTTCTTTGGTCATCTGCTCTGCTTCGAGTGCAAGGATGATTTTGTTGGTCATGCTGTGCTCCTAAGGTAAATCGTTCGATCTACCATCGATACGTTGTTAACTATCGTCCCGCTCGCGGATGTATTCCTCGAGCAGCTTCTTCTCTTCTCCAGAAAGCGAGCGGCTTTCCAGAAGATCGGCGCGTCGTTCAAAGGTCCTACCAAGGGACTGCTGTAAACGCCAACGCCGGATATGCGCGTGATTGCCACTCAGCAACACGTCGGGAACACGCTGATCCGCATACACCTCAGGTCGGGTGTAGTGCGGGCAATCCAGCAGACCATCCGTAAAGGAATCTTCCTCGGCGGAATCCGCATGCCCTAAAGCTCCAGGCAGCAGTCGTGTAACCGCATCGATCAGGACCATCGCCGGCAGCTCGCCGCCAGACAGTACATAGTCGCCAATCGACCACTCTTCATCGACATGAGCCTCAATAAAGCGCTCGTCAATGCCTTCATAGCGGCCGGCAATCAGGATCAATGCATCCGATTGTGCCAACTCGCGTACCGCCGACTGAGTCAGTTGACGGCCTTGGGGGGACAGGTAAATCACCTTCGCCGCCTCCCCGGCTGCTGCTTTGGCCTGAGCCAGCGCATCTTCCAGGGGCTTGATCTTCATCACCATGCCCGGACCACCGCCAAACGGGCGATCGTCTACAGTGTGATGCCGATCCGTCGTGTAATCTCGCGGATTCCAACAGGTCAGCTGCAAGAGCCCCTGTTTGACCGCACGACTGGTGATGCCGTAGTCGCCAATGGCGGAAAACATCTCGGGAAACAAACTGATCACTTCTACGCGCAAGTTAGCCACGCTTAGAAGTCCGCGTCCCAATCCACCTTCATCTCGCCCGCTGCCAGGTCGATGGCCAACACGCATTGCTCCGTATAGGGCAACAAGCGTTCGCGATCATCCAGGCTGCCAGCGCAAGGCTTGACTACCATTACATCATTGGCGCCGGTTTCCAGAAGATGATCGATTTTCCCGAGCAATTGCCCCAGTTGATCAATAACCTTCAGACCTTCCAGCTGGTACCAGTAGTACTCGCCTTCGGTCAATTCAGCGAACAGATTGCGCGGCACGCAGATCTCATAACCGGCCAGAAGACGAGCTTCTTCACGATCATCAAGACCCTTGAGCTTTGCGACCAGGAACTTGTCGCTCCCGCGTCCACTGACCAGCTCGACCTGTTTCACATTACCTTCGCGCTTGAGCGTCCAGGTTTTGTACTGCAACAGGTTTTCAGTCGGATCAGTAAAGGAATAAACCTTCACTTCGCCGCGAACGCCATGAACAGAATAAATTTTGCCAATAACGATCAAATCATCGGCAACAGCAGGCGTCGCGTTCATATTGCTCAGGCCGCAGCCTTTGCAGATTCCTTCAGCAACTGAGCAACACGCTCAGAAGGCTGTGCACCAACGCTCAGCCAGTAGGCTACGCGCTCTTGGTTCACGGACAGACGGATTTCCTGACCACGGGCAACAGGGTTGAAGAAACCAACCTGTTCTTTGTGGGAGCCGTCACGCGGGTTACGCGAGTCGGTTACGGTCAGGTGGTAAAACGGGCGCTTTTTGGAGCCGCCAAGGGCAAGACGGATTGTTAGCATGTGAACATCGTTCCTGTAGTCGGTGCTGCAAATCTAAATGCACAGCGGGCATGGGTGCCCGAAAGGCCGCATATTCTAAGGAATATCCGGACTTTTGCAAATGACTTTTTCCGGCGCCTATGGCATGCCGTGCAGATCTGCATATAGAGCCGTCGATGAAAACGGCCAGTCAGCTCCCGCCGAGTGCGGGTTTGCTGTTGATCCTGCGTCCTTGCAGGGTCTGCGCCGGTGCGACGACCGGCGCGGATTCTTTACATTTTCGGCATGCCGCCGCCGGGCAACATTCCGCCCATGCCGCGCATCATTTTCGCCATTCCGCCTTTGGCGGTGAATTTCTTCATCATCTTCTGCATCTGCTTGTGTTGCTTGATCAAGCGACCGATGTCCTGCACCTGCGTGCCGGAACCCATGGCGATCCGACGCTTGCGCGAACCGCTGATCAGCTCCGGGTCGCGGCGCTCGGCCGGGGTCATGGAATTGATGATGGCTTCCATCTGCTTGAACTGTTTCTCTGCGGCGTTCTGGGCATTGCCCATTTGCGAAAGATTGACGCCGCCGATGCTCGGCAGCTTGTCCATGAGGCCGCCGAGGCCGCCCATGTTTTTCATCTGTTGCAGCTGATCGCGGAAGTCTTCGAGGTCGAAGCCCTTGCCCTTCTTCAGCTTCTTGGCCAGTTTGTCGGCCTTGTCCTTGTCGAGGGTCGCTTCGGCCTGTTCGATCAGGCTGAGCACGTCGCCCATGCCGAGGATGCGCGAGGCGATACGCTCAGGGTGGAACGGATCGAGCGCTTCGCTCTTCTCGCCCATACCGATGAACTTGATCGGCTTGCCGGTGATGGCGCGTACCGACAGCGCGGCACCGCCACGGGCGTCGCCGTCGACCTTGGTGAGGATCACGCCGGTCAGCGGCAGTGCATCACCGAAGGCCTTGGCCGTGTTGGCCGCGTCCTGACCGGTCATGGCGTCGACGACGAACAGGGTTTCGACCGGGCTGATCGCGGCGTGCAGCGCCTTGATCTCGCCCATCATCTCTTCGTCGATGTGCAGACGACCGGCGGTATCGACGATGACCACGTCGATGAATTTCAGCTTTGCTTCTTTAATAGCTGCGGTGGCGATGTCGACCGGCTTCTGGCTCAGATCGGACGGGAAGAACGTCACGCCGATGTCGTTGGCCAGGGTTTCCAGCTGTTTAATAGCTGCCGGGCGATAAACGTCCGCCGACACGACCATGACCGACTTCTTCTTGCGCTCTTTAAGGAAGCGCGCGAGTTTGCCGGCGGTGGTGGTTTTACCGGCACCCTGCAGACCGGCCATCAGAATGACGGCTGGCGGCACGGCGCTCAGGTTCAGATCTTCGTTGGCCGCGCCCATCAGGCTTTCGAGTTCGGCCTGGACGATCTTCACGAATGCCTGGCCCGGCGTCAGGCTGCGCGACACCTCGGTGCCGACAGCGCGCTCCTTGACCGAATTGACGAAGTCCTTGACCACCGGCAGGGCGACGTCGGCTTCGAGCAACGCCATGCGCACTTCACGCAGGGTGTCTTTGATATTGTCCTCGGTCAGCTTCGCCTTGCCGGTGACATGGCGCAGCGTCTGCGAGAGACGGTCGGTTAAGTTTTCAAACATTGCGCGATCCTTTCAGGCCCTGTGTAGACCGGGATAATGGCGGCCCAGACCGGAATCAACATGTGCTCGGCGAGCCTGCGGCGTGGGCAGGTCGCGGATTATAGCGAAGACTGCGGCTGGCGGACACCTCGCTGTCAGCTTCCTGAGTCTTTCGTGCCGTAGCCGTTCTATGCCAAACTCAGCCCCTTTCGGGCTTGCCTAACAGGATTTATGCTCCCCTTGTCACCCAGTTTGCTGACCACCCTCGCCGCCGCCCTTCTCTATGCCGCTGCGACCTTTTATCAGAGCACCCGCTTGGCCACCGGCGCCAAGGCGAACAAGCGCCTGCTGGTTGGCCTCGGAGTTTTCGCCGTCATGGCCCACGCCGCCAGCCTGCTCACCCACCTGCTGACGCCAATTGGTCTGGGCCTGGATTTCTTCAGCGCCTCCAGCCTGATCGCAGCGGCGGTGATTGCCCTGACGCTGATCGCCTGTTCGCGCATTCCGGTGGAAAACCTGCTGGTACTGCTGTTCCCGCTCGGCGCAGTCACGGTGTTGCTGGCGCAATTCGCGCCGGCCGGCACGGTGCAGATCATCGACGAAGAGCCGGGCATCCTCGCGCACATCCTGTTGTCGATCCTCGCCTACGGCATGTTCACCATCGCGGTGTTCCAGGCCTTGCTGCTACTGGTGCAAGACCACCAGCTCAAGCACAAGCATCCGTCCGGGCTGATCAAGAACTTCCCGCCGCTGCAAACCATGGAAAGCCTGTTGTTCGGTTTCCTCTGGGCCGGCTGGACGCTGCTGTCGC
This sequence comes from Pseudomonas sp. WC2, assembly GCF_050586545.1. Lineage (NCBI taxonomy): Bacteria > Pseudomonadati > Pseudomonadota > Gammaproteobacteria > Pseudomonadales > Pseudomonadaceae > Pseudomonas > Pseudomonas sp. WC2. The sequence continues at coordinate 41,045 of NZ_JBOBDR010000007.1, forward strand.
TGTCGCTGATCTCCGGCTGGCTGTTCGTCGAGAACCTCTTCGCCCAGCATCTGGTGCACAAGACCCTGCTGGCGTGCCTGGCCTGGATCGTGTTCAGCGTGCTGCTATGGGGGCGCAACCGTCTCGGCTGGCGCGGTCACAAGGCGATTCGCTGGACCCTCGCCGGTTTCTGTCTGCTGATGTTGGCGTATTTCGGCAGCAAACTGGTTCGTGAATACATTCTGCACATCTGACGGGCGGCATAAATGGACGGTTTGCCCTTAGGGCCGATGCTCGCGGTATTTGTCCTGCTGATTTTATGGTCGGGGCTGTTTACCGCCGTCGAAATCGCGCAGCAACATTTGCTCGCGCAACGTACCGCCTCACGCGCCAGCGATAAACCGCTGGCGAAGCTGAGCTTCCCGCTCGACAGCCTGATCCTCTGCAACACCCTGTGCCGCGCACTCGCGGTCGTTATCGCGACCTTGCTGGCGATTTTCCTCTGCGAAGAAAATGGCCCGTGGGCGGCGTGCCTCGGCGCCGGGGCAATCCTCCTGGTGTTTGCCGATTATTTCCCGCGCACCGTCGCCCAGCGTTATCCCGATGCCGTGCTGGCCTTCGGCAACTCTTTGCTGGCGGTGCCGCTGAAGATTGTTTATCCGTTTGCCTGGCTGTTCAGCCGTATCAGCGCCCTGCTGATCCGCCCGTTCGCGCGCAAGACTCGAGTGGTGCAGCAGAGCGAGGACGATGCGCCCTCCGACCGTCTCGACGATCCGGAACACCCCGTTCACGCGCACCCGGTTTCAGGGATCCACGCGCTGGACAACATCACCGTCAACGACATTCTGGTCCCGCGCAGTGAAGTCGACGGCATCAACCTCGACGACTCGATCGAAGAGATCATCGAGCAGCTGCGCCACAACAAGCGCACGCGTCTGCCGATGTTCCACAGCGACATCAATCAGGTTGAGGCCGTACTCAATACCCGTCAGATCCGCCATCTGCTGAGCAGCGCTGATCTGACGCTCGAAGCCTTGCTGGCCGCCAGTTACGAGCCGTACTTCGTGCCGGAAAGCACGCCCCTGCAACTGCAACTGCTGAACTTCCACAAGCAGCAGCGGCGGCTGGGCATGGTCGTCGATGAGTACGGCGAAGTGCTCGGCATCGTCACCCTGGAAGACATTCTCGAAGAGATCGTCGGCGAATTCGAAAGCGAACACAGCCTGGATAATCCGCATATTCATCCGCAAGAGGATGGGCGGATGATGATTGAGGGTGCGGCGTCGATCCGCGAATTGAACAAATGCCTTGGCTGGCATTTGCCGAGCGATGGCCCGAAGACCCTGAATGGCTTGGTGACCGAGGCGCTGGAGACGATTCCCGAGAGCGCAGTGTGTTTGAAGATCGGGCGTTATCGCCTCGAGATTCTCGAGACTGAAGAGAACCGGGTGAGCAAAGTCCTGATCTGGCATACCTCGTCTGTACCAGCCCTGGTGCCTGCCAGGTAAAAGATCAAAAGATCGAGCCGCCTTCGGACGATCTTTGGTCTTGTTTGATTGTTAGCCCCCTTCCTATAATCGAATCCGCTTACCCAAGCCCCGCCAACCCTGGTGCTTACCCCGCACTCAACAGGTTTCGGCTATTTTCCGCTGCACTCCGACGACTGTTCCTACCGGTTACAGCGATCGCGCCTCATCCCACATCCCTGGGTGTTCGACCATAATAATTCGCTCCCACGGAGCTCATGACTGTCAGGGATCACCGCATGACGACCAGTACCGCTTACAGCGACACCGCGCCTGCCCAACCGACCAACTCCGCCACCCGCGTTGCCACGGCGAGTTTTATTGGCACGGCGATCGAGTTCTACGATTTCTATGTTTACGCCACCGCCGCTGCGCTGGTGATCGGGCCGGTGTTCTTTCCGCAGACCTCCGGCACCGCGCAGATGTTGTCGGCGTTTCTGACTTTTGGTATCGCCTTCCTCGCCCGACCGCTGGGATCGGCGTTGTTCGGCCACTTCGGCGACCGCATCGGGCGCAAGTCGACGCTGGTTGCTTCGCTGCTGTTGATGGGCGTGTGCACGACGCTGATCGGCGTGTTGCCGGGGTACGCGACCATCGGCGCGTGGGCGCCGATTCTGTTGTGCGTGCTGCGCTTCGGCCAGGGCTTGGGATTGGGCGGCGAATGGGGCGGCGCGGCCCTCCTCGCCACGGAAAACGCGCCGAAAGGCAAACGCGCGTGGTTTGGCATGTTTCCGCAGCTCGGCCCTTCGATTGGTTTTCTCGCGGCCAACGGCTTGTTCCTGACGTTAGCCATGACCCTCGATGACGAGCAATTCCGCAGTTGGGGCTGGCGGATTCCGTTTCTGCTCAGCGCCGCACTGGTAATGGTCGGCCTGTATGTGCGACTGAAACTGCACGAAACGCCAGTGTTCGCCAATGCCATGGCCCGTCAGGAACGGGTAAAAATGCCGCTGGTCGAGCTGTTCAGCCAGTATTGGGCACCGACCTTGTTGGGCGCGGCGGCCATGGTCGTTTGCTATGCGCTGTTCTATATCTCGACGGTATTTTCCCTGAGTTACGGGGTGTCCACCCTCGGTTATAGCCGCGAGACTTTCCTCGGATTGCTGTGCTTCGCCGTACTGTTCATGGCGGCCGCGACGCCGCTGTCGGCTTGGGCCAGCGACCGTTATGGGCGCAAACCGGTGCTGATCATCGGTGGCGTGCTGGCGATTCTTTCCGGGTTTCTGATGGAGCCGCTGCTGACTCAGGGTTCGACCTGGGGCGTGGCGCTGTTCCTGTGCATCGAACTGTTCTTGATGGGCGTGACGTTCGCGCCGATGGGGGCGCTGTTGCCTGAGTTGTTCCCGACCCACGTGCGCTACACCGGCGCTTCAGCGGCGTATAACCTCGGCGGGATTGTCGGGGCCTCGGCGGCGCCGTTTTTTGCGCAGAAACTGGTGGCGATGGGGGGTTTGAGTTATGTCGGCGGGTATGTGTCGGGGGCGGCGGTGCTGAGTTTGATTGCGGTGCTGTGCCTGAAGGAAACGCGTGGCAACGATCTGAATCGGGTTGCCTGACAGAAAGATCAAAAGCTTCGCGAGCAGGCTCGCACCCACATTGGAATGCACTTCCCTGTGGGAGCGAGCCTGCTCGCGAATGTCGCGACGCGGTTTAGAGTTCTACGACAACCGCCTGAGCAGCGCGGGTCGCCTTGGCACGAGCGGCCTCGATCGACTCATCCCGCGCCAGCGCCACGCCCATGCGGCGCTGACCGTTCACTTCTGGCTTGCCAAACAGACGCAGTGCCGTGTCCGGCTCGCTCAACGCAGCGCCGAGGTTGGCGAATGCAGTCTGGGTCGACTGCCCTTCCACCAGAATCACCGCCGAAGCCGAAGGCCCGAACTGACGGATCAGCGGCACTGGCAGGCCCAGAATTGCCCGAGCGTGCAAAGCGAACTGCGACAGATCCTGAGAAATCAGCGTGACCAGACCGGTGTCGTGCGGACGCGGCGAGACTTCGCTGAACCACACCTGATCACCTTTGATGAACAGCTCGACGCCGAACAGACCACGGCCACCCAGCGCCTCGGTCACCGCTTTGGCAACGCGCTCGGATTCAGCCAGAGCAATCGGGCTCATGGCTTGTGGCTGCCAGGATTCCTGGTAGTCGCCCTTCTCCTGACGGTGGCCGACTGGCGCGCAGAACGTGGTGCCGCCGATGTGGCGTACGGTCAGCAGGGTGATTTCGTAGTCGAAATCGATAAAGCCTTCGATGATCACCCGACCTTTGCCAGCGCGACCGCCCTCTTGCGCGTAATCCCAGGCCTTCTGCACGTCATCGACGCTGCGCAGCAGGCTCTGGCCCTTGCCCGACGAGCTCATCACCGGTTTGACGACGGATGGGAAACCCAGGTCTTCAACGGCTTTGCTGTAGTCCTCGAAGGTGTCGGCGAAGTGGTACGGCGAGGTCGGCAGGTCCAGCTCTTCAGCGGCCAGACGACGGATGCCTTCACGGTTCATGGTCAGTTGCGCCGCGCGCGCGGTCGGGATCACGGTGAAGCCTTCGGCTTCCAGTTCGACCAGGGTGGCAGTGGCGATGGCTTCGATTTCCGGCACGATGAAGTGCGGCTTCTCGGCTTCGATCACCGCACGCAGGGCGGCGCCGTCGAGCATGTTGATCACATGGCTGCGATGGGCAACCTGCATGGCCGGCGCGTTGGCGTAGCGGTCAACAGCGATCACCTCAACGCCCAGGCGTTGCAGCTCGATCACCACTTCCTTGCCCAACTCACCACAGCCACACAGCAATACGCGGGTCGCGGTTGGCGACAATGGAGTTCCGATACGGGTCATCTCAGGTCCTCAAAGAAGCGGATCATCGAGGAAAGCAACGCCAGACGCGCTTTCCATGGGGAGAAAGCGCGGCATTTTACATGAACCTGAGGCTTTGGCTTCAGCCGGCGACGGCCTGTTTGCGATCGCGCCAGGCCATGATCAGCCAGACGGCGGTGACGCCGGCGAATTTCGACAGCAACGCGGTGATGATCACCGGTGGCGTCAGCAGGTCGATCATGCCAAAGAAGATGAAGGTATCGAGGGGAATGCTCAGCGCCGAACTGATCCACAAGCGGTCGCGCAGTGGCCGCTTGGTGACGCTGAACACCAGCCAATCGATGATTTCCGACACCGCGAACGCCGTGGCGCTGGCCAGCGCGATGGAGGGGTCGGAAGTGACGTAAGACAACACCAACGCCGCCAACATCGCTACGAGTGCGCCGTGGCCGAAGCGGGTTTGCACCATGTCGCGCAGCACGAACACCAAACCGCCCCAGGCCGACCAGATGATGTCCAGGTGCGGCGCGGTGGAGAAGGCGAAGTTGATCAGCACGACGCTGCTGATGTAGGCGATGAGGAAAATCATGGAGGCGACCTGTCAGATTGGCGCACAGGTTACTTGAGCGATGGTATCGCGCCAATAGTTGCAGTGACAGTAACGACCTCTTCGCGAGCAGGCTCGCTCCGACCTTTGAAATGCATTCCAATGTGGGAGCGAGCCTGCTCGCGAAAGCGGTGGTTCAGGCGCCTGGTTTCCCAGGGATCATCCACACCAACCCACTCGCCTTCGCCCGTTCATGACACAAGCCCAACACCACGCGACGCTCGTCATTGCTCATGCGGCTCCAACGGGTGATTTCTGCCACCGTACGCTGGCACCCGGTGCAAATATCATCGTCATCCAGCGCACAAATATTCACGCACGGCGAGGCAACGGGTCGTTCGGCGGTCGTCATTCTTCTTGCTCAACCAGATCACGCGCATAACGCTGTGAGTTATGCACATAGTGCGAGGCGCTGGCTTCGAGCATCTTCTTCTGCGGCTCGGTCAGCTCGCGCACGACCTTGCCCGGCGAGCCCATCACCAGCGAACCATCAGGAATCTCTTTGCCTTCGCCAATCAGCGAGTTGGCGCCGATGATGCAATTCTTGCCAATTTTCGCGCCATTGAGAATGACGGCGTTGATGCCGATCAGACTGTAATCGCCGACGGTGCAGCCATGCAGCATGGCGTTGTGGCCGATGGTTACGCCGGTGCCGATGGTCAGCGGAAAGCCCATGTCGGTGTGCATGACGGTGCCGTCCTGCACGTTGCTGTTCTTGCCGATCAGGATCAGTTCGTTGTCGCCACGCAGCACGGCGTTGAACCAGACGTTGGCGCCCTCTTCGAGTTTGACCTTGCCTACCAGCACGGCATTAGGTGCGACCCAGCTCTGTGGATGGGTTTCGACACGGGCGTCGCCCAAGCGGTATTTCATCTTGTTTTCCTCAGGGCTCACGGTATGGCCATTCGAACGATGGCTCAGGTGTTGATAAAGCTTTTCGGCGGTTGGTGCAGGCTGATCTTGGCGTCATAGAGCAGATTGATCAACTCGACGATCATGATCGCCGTCAGGCCCCAGATCTTGTATTCACCAAATCGATAACTCGGCACGTACCAGCTGCGACCCTGGTAGTCGATACGATGGGTGTGTTCGCGGGGGTCTTTACGGAAGAATTCAAGCGGTACGCTGAACACCGCGGCGATCTCGGCATCATTGGGCTGATACTCGACGAAATCAGGAATCACAGCGACATAGGGCGTGACCTTGATGCCATGCAGGGAGATCAGCGGGCTGAGCGGGCCGATCACTTCGACCAGTCCGGGCGGCAGACCGATCTCCTCTTCCGCTTCGCGCAGGGCGGTGAAAATCAGATCCGGGTCTTCCGGATCACGGCGCCCACCGGGGAAAGCGACTTCGCCGCCGTGGGTCGAGAGCCCGCTGGCGCGCAGGGTCAGTACCAGTTCCGGCTCGTCACTGCGGGTGATCGGCACCAGAACGGCGGCCTCGGGGAAACGTTTGTCGGTCTCCAGCGTGCGCGGTGTGTGGTTGCTTACCCGATGCAGTAGCTCGTCCAGCATGAGTGTTCTCGATCAGTGCCTTACCCTGCATCATGCACCAATCATTGCAGGCGCCCAAGCCCCGAAACTCGCCATGTCGCGAAACGACAACTTGCCGACCGGCACCGCTGCACGCCAAGATAGGCGCAGCATTCAGGAAGCCCAGCATGAAATTTTGCAGCCACTGCGGTAACCCGGTCACCCAGCGCATTCCCGAAGGCGATTCGCGGCTGCGATTTGTCTGCGACAGCTGTCAGACCATTCACTATCAGAACCCCAATATCGTCGCCGGCTGCGTGCCGACCTGGGGCACCAAAGTGCTGTTGTGTCGTCGCGCCATCGAACCGCGCCTCGGTTACTGGACGTTGCCTGCCGGATTCATGGAGAACGGCGAGACCATCGAGCAGGCCGCCGTGCGCGAAACCGCCGAAGAAGCCTGCGCCCGCGTGCGCAACCTGAGCATCTATACGCTGATCGATGTGCCGCACATCAGTCAGGTGCACGTGTTCTTCCGTGCCGAACTGGTGGATCTGGACTTTGCCGCCGGCCCCGAGAGCCTCGAAGTGCAACTATTCGACGAAGCCGACATCCCGTGGGACGAGCTGGCTTTCCGCACGGTGGGGCGTACCTTAGAATGCTTCTTCGCTGATCGGCGTATCGAGGCGTATCCGGTTCGTACGGAATCGATTCCGCCGCTGGTGCAGCCGGTCATTGTTGGTTAGAAGATCAAAAGATCGCAGCCTGCGGCAGCTCCTACACAACACTTATCTGCTTCATTCTTGGGGAATCGTTTCAATGCGCTGGTTGCTTGCCCTGTTCTGCCTGTCGTTCGTTACCGTCTCCCAAGCGTCATTCGTGACCACCGTGACGCCGTCGAATACCCCGCTCATCGAGAAAGTCCTGGTGCTTAAATCCGAACATCGACTGCAGTTGATCGCCGACGGCAAGCCACTCAAGACCTATCGCATCTCGTTGGGCAAGGGCGCGAAAAAAGGTCCGAAACTGATTGAAGGCGACAAACGCACGCCGGAAGGTTTCTATTGGATCGACTGGCGCAAGACCAGCGACAAATTCAACCTGTCGATGCACATCTCCTACCCGAACATCACCGACTCGGCCCGCGCCCGTCGCGAAGGCGTCGAACCTGGCGGGATGATCATGATCCACGGTACGCCGGATTCCGAAGACAACCCGGAGATCCTGCTCCACACCCTGGACTGGACCGACGGCTGCATCGCCATGCGTAACGTCGACATGCGCGAAGTGTGGAACATGGTGCCAGACGGCACGATGATCGAGATTCGCCCTTAATCAGCGACCGCTGGTCACCCGCAAAAAAAATAAATCAGAAGATCGCAGCCTGCGGCAGCTCCTACAGAGGTGATACCACTTCAACCTGTAGGAGCTGCCGCAGGCTGCGATCTTTTGCTTTTCGATACCCGCCTGTAATACCACTTCAGACCACCCCCGCTCAAAGCCCCGATATACGCGGGCTACAGACGATTTCACTGCGTTGACATGGTATTCAAGTGGTATTAGCTTTCGCCCGACAACCGACTTAAAACAATCCTACATCGGTGCCGGAAACGACTGACATGAATGACCTCCAGGCCTTACGCCCTGACGACACTCAACCGACACCGTTGTACCTGCAATTGGCGCGCAACCTTGAAGCCGCCATTCATGCCGGCCAGTGGAAGTCCGAGCAGGCGATGCCTTCGGAGCGCAACCTCAGCGAACTGCTGGGCATCTCCCGAGTGACCGCGCGCAAGGCGCTGGAAGTCCTCCTCGATCAAGGCCTGATCCGCCGCCTGCAAGGTTCCGGCACCTTTATCACCCCGCGCTTGGAACAACCGTTGTCACGCCTGTCGGGCTTCAGCGAAATGCTTCGCCTCAAAGGCTTCGTGCCCAGCTCACAGTGGCTGGAACGCGAAATCACCCTGCCAACCCACGAAGAATTGATCCGCCTCGGCCTGTCGCCGAACGACAAGGTCGCGCGCATGAAACGTCTGCGCAAAGCCGATGACACGGTGATGGCCATCGAGATGAGCACCCTGCCCGCCTCGATCATGCCCAAACCACAGCAGGTCGGCGATTCGCTCTACGAATACCTCGACGGCATCGGCAAACCGATCGTCCGCGCCTTGCAGCACATTCAGGCGATCAACGCCTCGGACGAGTTTGCCGCGCTGGTCGGCATTGCCCCCGGCACCGCCATGTTGCTGATGACCCGGGTTGGCTATCTGGAAGACAACACGCCGATCGAAGTCACCGACACCTATTGCCGCAACGATTACTACGACTTTGTTGCAGAGCTTCGCCGCTGATCAGCAGCTGAGCCAAACGAGAGAAGCGAAATGTCCGAAGACAACATCCTCACCGCTGACGGCTGGATTCGCGGCCGGCTGATCCACGCACACGGCAAAGTCGTGTCGATCGAAGGCGTGCCCTGCGACCCGGCCGACAATGACCTGCCGTATCTGCTCCCGGGTTTCATCGACCTGCACGTGCATGGCGGTGGCGGCAAAGACATCATGGAAGGCGCCAGCGCCTTCGAGACCATCACCAGAACCCACGTGCGGTTCGGCACCACTTCGCTGCTGGCCACCACCATGACCGCGCCGAGCGCGGAGATCTCCAGCGTCTTGAAGGAAGTAGGAGAGTTCTGCGAACAGCGTCCGAAAGGTGCCGCGCGAGTGCTCGGCGTACACCTCGAAGGCCCGTACATCAATCCCGGCAAACTCGGCGCACAACCGAATTTCGCCCACACCGCGCTGATGGCCGAAGTCGAAGACTATCTGGCGCTGGCGCCGATCCGCGTTATTACGATTGCCCCAGAGATTGCCGGTCACGATGCGTTGATTCGTGAACTGAGCAGCCGTGGTGTACGCATGCAAATCGGCCACACCCTCGGCAGCTACGAAGAAGGCGTCGCCGCACTGGAGGCTGGCGCGACCAGTTTCACCCACCTCTACAACGCCATGAGCCCGTTGCATCACCGCGAGCCGGGCATCGTCGGCGCGGCACTGGCTCACGCCAAATTCGCCGAGCTGATCCCCGATTTGCTGCACGTGCATCCCGGCGCCATCCGCGTGGCTCTGCGCTCGATCCCCTGCCTGTATTGCGTCACCGATTCGACCGCCGCCGCCGGCATGCCCGACGGTGAGTACAAGCTCGGCAGCCACACCGTGACCAAATGCCTGGGCGGCGTGCGCCTGCCCGACGGCACCTTGGCCGGCAGCACGCTGACCATGGATCAGGCCCTGCGCAACCTGGTGAAAATCGGTTTGCCGATCGCCGAGGCCTCGCAGCGTCTGTCGCAATTTCCCGCCGATTACCTCGGCATCACCGAACGCGGGCGCCTGCAACCGGGTGCCTGGGCCGACTGCGTGCGGCTGGATCGCTCACTCACACTGACCGCCGTCATGGTCGAAGGAGAAGACATTGACTTCAAAAATGCTTGAGGAGGCGCTGTCCTCGTTCGAGGCCGTGCAAGCCCAACTGCAACAGCTCGACCCGCAAATGATCGAGATCGCCGGGCGCCTGCGCCGTCAGCCGCCGCAAGTGGCGATGACCGTTGCACGCGGCAGTTCCGACCACGCGGCGAGCTACTTCGCCTACCTGACCATGCAGCAATTGGGTGTGCCCGTGGCGTCGTTGCCGATGTCGGTGGTGACCATGCAGCAGGCGCCGCTGAAGGTCAGCGGTCAGGTCGCGTTCGCCTTTTCGCAATCGGGGCAGAGTCCGGATCTGGTGAATAGCCTGCGTCTGCTGCGCAAGCGTGGCGCGCTGAGCGTGTCGATGGTCAACGCCGCCGATTCGCCGCTGGAAGCCGCATGTGAATTCAGCGTGCCACTGCTCGCCGGGACTGAAAGCAGCGTCGCCGCGACCAAAAGTTTTATCGCCACCCTCAGCGCCAGTGCTCGTCTGATCGCGCACTGGAAAGAGGACAGCGAATTGCTCGAGGCCGGTAACGCCCTGCCTGAAGGCCTGCGCGAAGCCGCCAAACAGGACTGGAGCGCGGCCATCGAAGCGCTACGCGATTGCGAACGTCTGATGGTAATCGGTCGCGGCGCCGGTTTTGCCATCGCCCAGGAAGCGGCTTTGAAATTCAAGGAAACCTCGGCGATTCAGGCCGAAGCGTTCAGCAGCGCCGAAGTCCGTCACGGCCCGATGGCGCTGATCGACGAACACTATCCGCTGCTGGTTTTCGCCCCACGCGGCGCCGAGCAGGCTGGCCTGCTGAGTCTGGCGGCGGAAATGCGTCAACGCGGCGCCCGTGTATTGCTGGCCGCGCCGGACGATGTCAGCGAACGCGACCTGACCCTGACCCGCGCCGAACACCCGGCCCTCGATCCGATTCTGGCGATCCAGAGTTTCTACGTGATGGCTGCAGGCCTGGCCGTGGCCCGTGGCATGGACCCGGATCAGCCGCGTCACCTGAGCAAAGTAACCCGTACGCACTAAGCCCGAATGACTGCAGACCTGATGAGACCGAGCCATGCACAACAACAATAATGAGCTGACCCTCAGCGCCCCGCTCAGCGGCCCGGTGCTCACGCTCGCCAAAGTCCCGGACGCGGTGTTCGCCAGCGGCGCGATGGGCGACGGCATCGCCATCGACCCGATCAACGACACACTGTATTCGCCGTGCGCCGGGGTGATCATTCACGTCGCGCGTACCGGCCACGCACTCACCGTACGTGCCGACAACGGCGCGGAAATCCTTCTGCACCTGGGCCTCGACACCGTGGAGTTGAACGGTGAAGGTTTCTCGATGCTGGTCAAGGAAGGTGGCCGCGTAACTCAGGGCCAGCCGTTGTTACGCTATGACCTGGACAAGGTCGGCCAGCAATGCAAAAGCCTCGTCAGCCTGTTGATCCTGACCAACAGTCAGGATTTCCAGGTACGCCCGATCACGCTTAAAGCGGTGAAAGTCGGCGAACCGTTGCTGCACATTGTGGCGCGCAATGATTCGGCAGCGAGCGCTGAAGTCGTCGGCGGGCCGGAGGTTCAGGGTCATGTGTTGGTGGCTCATCGCGGCGGTTTGCATGCGCGCCCGGCAGCGCTGGTTCGGCAGACGGCGCAAGGTTTCAAAAGCCAGTCGCAACTGCACTTCGCCGGTAAATCAGCGCCGTGCAACAGCCTGATTGGTTTGATGGGCCTGGCGATTGGCGAGCAGGACGAAGTGCAGGTCAGTTGTCAGGGGCCGGATGCTGAAGCGGCGCTGCAAGCGTTGCTCACGGCATTGGCCACGGCGCTGCCGGATGAGCATCACGCGGCGGCACCGGTCAGTGTTGCCCCTCTTAAGCGCCCGGCCGAGGCTGGCGTGTTGCACGGGGTTTGCGCTGCGCCGGGATTCGTCGGTGGGCAGCTGTTTCGCTTGAACGCGATCAGCTTGCCGGTGGACACGGGCAATCACGATCCGCGGCAACAACAGCAAGTGCTTGAAGCTGCACTGCAACAGGTCAGCAGCGAAATCAACGGCACCCTCGCCCAAGCGAAAAAACACAAGAACGCCGACGAAGAAGCGATCTTCGCCGCGCACTTGGCGTTGCTTGAAGACCCGGCGCTGCTCGACGCGGCACAGCAATCCATCGAACGAGGCACTGCGGCGACTCACGCCTGGAGCCAGTCGATCGACGTGCAATGCGAAGTGCTGCAACACACCGGCAGCGCACTCTTGGCCGAACGCGCCAATGATCTGCGCGACCTCAAACAACGGGTGTTGCGCGCGTTGCTCGGTGAGGCGTGGAATTACGACGTGCCTGCCGGCGCCATCGTCGCCGCGCATGAATTGACGCCGTCGGATCTGCTGCAACTCAGCGCTCAAGGTGTCGCCGGGTTGTGCATGGCCGAGGGTGGCGCGACGTCGCACGTGGCGATTCTCGCTCGCGGGAAGGGTCTGCCGTGCATGGTTGCACTGGGTTCGGCGCTGCTGGATCAACCGCAAGGGCAATCGGTGGTGCTCGATGCCGACGGAGGTCGCCTCGAACTGACGCCCAACGCTGATCGTCTGGCTGAAGTTCAGCAGGCGCAAATCGATCGCCAACAACGTCGCGAAGCTCAACAAGCCAAAGCGCACTTGCCGGCCGAAACCCGCAATGGTGTGCACATCGAAGTCGTCGCCAATGTCGCCTCCAGCGCTGAAGCGGCGGACGCCTTTGCCAATGGCGCCGATGGTGTAGGCCTGTTGCGCACCGAGTTTTTGTTCGTTGATCGGCAGACTGCTCCGGACGTCGAGGAACAGCGCAGCGCCTATCAAGCCGTGATCGATGCGATGGGCGACAAGTCGGTGATCATCCGCACCATCGATGTCGGCGGCGACAAGCAACTCGACTACCTGCCGCTGCCCATCGAGGCCAATCCGGTGCTCGGTCTGCGTGGCATTCGTCTGGCTCAGGCGCGTCCGGAAATCCTTGATCAGCAACTGCGCGCGCTGCTGCAAGTCAGCCCGTTGCGCCGCTGCCGGATCCTGTTGCCGATGGTCACCGAAGTGGATGAACTGCTGCACATCCGCCAGCGCGTCGATGCCTTGTGCATCGAGCTGGGCATGAGCCAACGCCCGGAAATCGGCGTGATGATCGAAGTCCCGGCCGCCGCGCTGCAAGCCGAACAACTCGCCGAACACGCCGACTTCCTCTCGATCGGCACCAACGATTTGTCGCAATACACTTTGGCGATGGATCGCGATCACGCTGGGTTAGCCGCCCGCGTCGACGCCCTGCACCCGGCGCTGCTGCGCCTGATCGCCATGACCTGCGAGGGCGCGGCGGTGCACAAGCGCTGGGTCGGCGTCTGCGGCGCCCTCGCCTCCGATCCGCTGGCCACGCCAGTGTTGATCGGGCTCGGTGTCAGCGAACTCTCCGTCAGCCCGGTGCAGATCGGCGAGATAAAGGATCGCGTGCGCCAGGTGCACGAAGCCGAATGCCAGCGCCTCAGTCGCGACCTGCTCAAGCTGAGCAGCGCCGCCGCCGTGCGCCACGCCTGTCATCAACATTGGCCTCTGCGCTAACAAAAACAACAAGGACAAACGCCATGTATCAACTCTTCATCGAAGGCCTGCAACGCCTCGGCCGCGCACTGATGCTGCCAATCGCGATCCTGCCGATTGCCGGACTGCTGCTGCGGCTGGGTGACACTGACCTGCTGAACATCGCGATCATCCACGATGCCGGCCAGGTGATCTTCGCCAACCTCGCGATGATCTTCGCCATCGGCATCGCCGTCGGTTTCGCCAAGGACAACAACGGCACCGCCGGCCTCGCCGGGGTGATCGGTTATCTGGTGATGATCTCGACGCTGAAGGTGCTCGACTCGACCATCAACATGGGCATGCTCGCCGGTATCGTCAGCGGCCTGATGGCCGGCGCGCTGTACAACCGCTTCAAGGACATCAAGCTGCCGGAGTATCTGGCGTTCTTTGGCGGGCGGCGTTTTGTGCCGATTGTCACCGGGTTCGCGGCGGTCGGCCTCGGCGTGGTGTTCGGCTACATCTGGCCGCAGATCCAGCACGGCATCAACGCTTTCGGCGCGCTGATGATGGAAAGCGGCAGTATCGGCGCGTTCGTGTTTGGCGTGTTCAACCGCCTGCTGATCGTCACCGGCCTGCACCACATCCTCAACAACATGGCGTGGTTTGTGTTCGGCAACTTCACCGATCCAACCACCGGGGCATTGGTGACCGGCGACCTGTCGCGCTACTTCGCCGGCGATCCGAAGGGCGGCCAGTTCATGACCGGCATGTTCCCGATGATGATCTTCGGCCTGCCGGCGGCGTGTCTGGCGATGTACCGCAACGCCCTGCCGGAACGCCGCAAAGTCATGGGCGGGATTTTCCTGTCGATGGCACTGACTTCGTTTTTGACCGGGGTGACTGAGCCGATTGAATTCGCCTTTATGTTCCTGGCACCGCTGCTGTATCTGCTGCATGCGCTGCTGACCGGGTTGTCGATGGCAATCACCAATGCCTTGAACATCCATTTGGGCTTCACTTTCTCCGGCGGATTCATCGACATGATTCTCGGCTGGGGCCGCTCGACCAATGGTTGGCTGGTGATTCCGGTCGGCCTTGCCTATGCGGTCATTTACTACTTCGTCTTCGACTTCTGCATTCGTCGCTTCAATCTGAAAACGCCGGGGCGTGAGGATGTGGCTACTGCTGAGAAAGCCGTGCTCACTGAAAACGAGCGCGCCAGTGCTTACATCAAGGCATTGGGTGGTGCTGAAAATCTGCTAACGGTTGGCGCGTGCACCACGCGGCTGCGACTGGAGATGGTTGATCGCAATAAAGTGTCGGATGCGGATCTGAAAGCGCTGGGTGCGATGGCGGTGGTGCGTCCCGGCAAGGGCGGCAGTTTGCAGGTTGTGGTCGGGCCGATGGCGGACAGTATTGCCGATGAGATTCGCCTGGCGATGCCTGCTCTCGGACGTGCAGTTTTGGTTGAGACGGCTGTTGTTGATGAGCCGAAAGTTGTAGCCGTTGCGGGTTCCGAGGCGCAGCAATGGCTGAATGCGTTGGGCGGTGGCGACAATGTGCTGCAACTGGATTGCATTGCGATGACGCGGATTCGCCTGCAATTGGCGGATGGCAAGGCGTTGTCTGAGGCGCAATTGAAAGAGCTGGGTTGTCACGGTGTCAGCCAGTTGGATGGCGGGGTCTGGCATTTGCTGGTGGGGGATAAGGCGGCGAGTTTGAGTGGAGCGCTGGAAAGTCTGGTGAATCGTAGCGAAGTTAGCGCCAAAGTCTGACCCCACACATCACCCATGTAGGAGCTGCCGCAGGCTGCGATATTTAGATTTTGCTTTTTACAATCATAAGCAAGATCAAAAGATCGCAGCTTCGTTTCACTCGACAGCTCCTACAGGGAAGCTATCTATCCGAAGAATCAGGTCGGCCATCAGGCCGCCATCGCTGGCAAGCCAGGCTCCCACTGGTTCTTCACTGATCTCAAAATCGTGCACGACTTTGTGGGAGCCAGCCTGCTGGCGATGAACGATGACGCGGTCGTCAGGTTTGTGGATCGACTCGATCCAGCGCGCGGTTTACTGCGAGTTCGGCGAGCATGATGATTTGCTGGATGGCCAGTGCCGTGCTGCGTTGCAAGCCGCCTAGCTCGGTTGCGAAGTTGCTGGCCATGGCGTTTGCTGAGGCCAACGATTCACAGGCGTGGGCGAGCAGGCTTTCGGTGTCGACGCTGGGGTGGACGAGGAACATCGTGCTCGGTTGACGCGGCTTTTGTGGTTCGGGGCTGAGGTAGAAATCGAGGGCGCGCTTGATGGCTTCGCGGTTTTTGGCGAGGTCTTCGGCGTGGATGGCGGCTTCGAGTGGGGTGGTGGTTTCGGGGGTGGATCTGGTATTAGCTTGTCCAAAGTTCAACTCCTGCTACTGCAAGTGGGGATGCCATCGTTCGCCGGATCTCACGCGGCGAAGAGGTGGCAGCTATGTGCAGGGTGAGATCCACCGGAGCAGGCAACCGGCCAGACCGAAGTCTGCCCGCACACAGCCGCCATAAAACAGGCAGCAGATTGAGCTGGCGCCAATTATCGTGGTGTTGGCGCTAGTTGCAAGCATTCCGGGGATCTCACGCCCGGTCGCTGAATTGGCAGCGACAGGCGAAGACTAGAGAGCGCGCGTCCGACGGACAACCTGAAAACCTTGTGGGAAGGTTCTGGCTATTCGACACATCATTAAACAGCCAAAAGCAAACCCTCACCCTAGCCCTCACCCAGAGGGAGAGGGGACTGACCAAGGTGTTCGGGCGAGATACACCGACGTGAAAGACCGAGCCGAACTCAGGTTTTGAAAAGCCCATAAATCCGTCACTCTCCCTCCCCTAGCCGAACTCAGTTTCGCCCCCCACAAATCGGCCCGCTCTCTCCGAATCAAACTCAGGCTTGAATAGCACACAAATCGGCGCCCTCTCCCTCGGGAGAGGGCTGGGCGGGGGGCCGCGTTCCGATGAGGGGCGAATCCAGCACAAAACCCAAGTCGATCACACACCACTCGAACAGGATGAGCGTTAGCTCGGCTGCTGCTCTTGATCTTGATCCACAGGCCCCGTCGGCAGGCTGAGTGGAGGGATTTATCCGGGGGTGGGAGCGCAGCGACCGTTTGGCGTAGCCAAATGCATCGAGAGGAGGTGCAGCGAAGCAAACCGTAGGCGATGCGCCCGGATGGATCCCGGAGCGAAGGAACCCCGAGCTTTAGCGAGTGGGCCGAACGTTGGGGCAAGCGTTTTTTGCTTACTTTTTTAGGCGTTTGTAAAAAAGTGAGTCGCCGTAAGGGCGAAACCGCCAGCCGCAGCAACCGAAGAAACGGATACTCACTCAGCCAGACAGAGCATGGTCGCCTGTCAGGGCGCCATCGCGAGCAGGCTCACTCCTACAGAAAAGCAAATCGGGGGCAACAAAAAACCCGCAGACAATCACTCATCTGCGGGTTTCCCATTTCAGCAGCAAGAAAGGTCAGAAATCTTCGAGCCGCCACACTTCATAAGCCGGCGTCTCGTACGGATGACTGAGCTTCAAAGCCGCCACAACAGCAACGATCAACTCATCCGCCACCACAAGCTCAACCTTCCATTCCTCAACCTGCTCAACCTGCCCCGCCTCACCAATGAACGGCTGACTCCCGTCCAAAGGTCGAAACTGGCCCAGACCGAGCACCTGCCAGGCACAGTGGTCATAGTCACCGATCCGCCCACCACCGGCGGCGAACACGGCCCCTTTGACCACCTCGACATGACTGTCAGGAACAAAAAAAGCGAGCTTGTACACAGACCTTAGTTCACCCGCTTTTAGTTTACCCAGACCCGCGCATTACGGAACATACGCATCCACGGTGCATCTTCGTTCCAGTCTTCCGAACGCCACGAGTTCTGCACCGCACGGAACACACGCTCCGGGTGCGGCATCATGATCGTTACACGGCCATCACGGCTGGTGAGACCGGTAATCCCGCGCGGCGAACCGTTCGGGTTGGCCGGATACGACTCAGTGACCTTGCCATGGTTGTCGACGAAACGCATCGCCACGCAACCCGACAGATCGGCTTCCAGCAGTGCTTCTTCGCTGGAGAACTCGGCGTGACCTTCACCGTGAGCAATGGCGATCGGCATACGCGAACCGGCCATGCCCTGCAGGAAGATCGAGTTCGACTCCTGGATCTGCACCATCGCCACGCGCGCTTCGAACTGCTCGGAGCGGTTGCGCACGAAGTGCGGCCAGAACTCGCTGCCCGGGATCAGCTCGTGCAGGTTGGACATCATCTGGCAACCGTTGCACACGCCGAGGGTGAAGCTGTCGTTACGTTCGAAGAAGCCCTGGAACGCATCGCGGGCACGGCTGTTGAACAGTGCCGACTTGGCCCAGCCTTCACCGGCGCCGAGCACGTCGCCGTAGGAGAAACCACCGCACGCCACCAGACCTTTGAACTCGTTCAGGTCGACACGGCCAGCGAGAATGTCGCTCATGTGTACGTCGATCGCGTTGAAACCGGCGCGGTCGAACGCGGCCGCCATTTCCACCTGACCGTTGACGCCCTGCTCACGCAGCACGGCAACCTGTGGGCGGATGCCTTTCTTGATGTAAGGCGCGGCGATGTCCTGATTGACGTCGTAGCTGAGCTTGACGCTCAGGCCCGGGTTGTCTTCTTCCAGCAGCACGTCGAACTCTTGCTCGGCGCAGTCGGCGTTGTCGCGCAGACGCTGGATCTGGTAGCTGGTCTCGGCCCACTGACGTTGCAGCAGACGACGCTGACCTTCGAACACGGTGTCACCGTTGAAGGTGATGTTGATCTGGCCATTGTTGATCGGCTGACCGATCACGGAAACGCAGTCGCCCAGACCGGCGGCGCTGAATTGCGCGAGGATGTCTGGCGTGGCGTCCTGACGAACCTGGATCACTGCGCCCAGTTCTTCGTTGAACAGGATTGCAGCGATTTCCGCCGAGGACTCGGCAACGCTGTCGAGGTTCAGGCTCAGACCGCAGTGGCCGGCGAAGGCCATTTCCACCACGGAAGTCAGCAGACCACCGTCGGAACGGTCGTGGTAAGCCAGCAGGTGACCGTCGGCGTTCAAGCCCTGGATCACGGCGAAGAAGGCTTTCAGGTCTTCGGCGTCATCGACGTCCGGCGCGTGTTTGCCAAGCTTGCCGTGAACCTGTGCAAGGATCGAAGCACCCATACGGTTCTGACCGCGACCGAGGTCGATCAGGATCAGGTCGGTGGTGCCCTTGTCCATGCGCAGTTCCGGGGTCAGGGTCTGACGGATGTCAGCCACTGGCGCGAAACCGGTCACGATCAGCGACATTGGCGAGGTCACGGTTTTTTCTTCGCCGTTATCGTTCCAACGGGTGGCCATGGACATCGAGTCCTTGCCCACCGGAATGGTGATGCCCAGCTCAGGGCACAGCTCCATACCGACCGCTTTCACGGTGTCGTACAGACGCGCGTCTTCGCCCGGGTGGCCGGCGGCCGACATCCAGTTCGCCGACAGTTTGATGTCGGAGAGCTTGTTGATGCGCGACGCAGCAATGTTGGTCAGGGTTTCGCCGATGGCCATGCGGCCCGACGCCGGAGCGTCGAGCAGTGCCAGCGGAGTGCGCTCGCCCATCGCCATGGCTTCACCGGTGTAAACGTCGAAACTGGTCGCGGTGACGGCAACGTCGGCCACCGGGACCTGCCACGGGCCGACCATTTGGTCACGGGCCACGAGGCCGGTGATGGTGCGGTCGCCGATGGTGATCAGGAAGCTTTTGCTCGCCACGGCCGGGTGGTGCAGAACGCGCTCGATGGATTCGCTGATGTCGAGGTTCGACGGATCGAAGTCATCGCCCAGCTCAGCTTCGCGCACTACCGAACGGTGCATGCGCGGGGCTTTGCCCAGCAGCACTTCCAGTGGCATGTCCACCGGGTTGTTGCCGAAGTGGCTGTCGGTCACGGTCAGTTGCGGCTCGGCAGTCGCCTCGCCCACTACGGCAAACGGGCAACGCTCACGTTCGCAGATCGCCTGGAAGCGCTCGAAGTCTTCCGGGCCGACCGCCAGAACGTAGCGTTCCTGGGATTCGTTGGACCAGATTTCGTGCGGGGCCATGCCCGGCTCGTCGTTGGGAATGTTGCGCAGTTCGAAACGGCCACCGCGGTCGCCGTCGTTGACCAGTTCCGGGAAGGCGTTGGACAGACCGCCCGCACCGACGTCGTGGATGAAGCTGATCGGGTTCTTGTCACCCAGTTGCCAGCAACGGTCGATGACTTCCTGGCAACGACGCTCCATTTCAGGGTTTTCACGCTGTACGGAAGCGAAGTCCAGATCCGCCGAGCTGGTGCCGGTGGCCATCGAGGAAGCAGCGCCGCCGCCCAGACCGATCAACATCGCCGGGCCACCGAGGACGATCAGCTTGGAGCCGACCACGATCTCGCCTTTCTTGACGTGTTCTTCGCGGATGTTGCCCATGCCGCCAGCGAGCATGATCGGCTTGTGGTAACCACGAACTTCATCACCGTGCGGGGTAGTGATTGATTGTTCGAAGGTACGGAAGTAGCCGGTCAGGGCCGGACGACCGAATTCGTTGTTGAACGCGGCGCCGCCGAGCGGGCCTTCGATCATGATGTCCAGCGCGGTGACGATGCGCTCAGGCTTGCCGTACGGCACTTCCCACGGCTGTTCAAAGCCCGGGATCTGCAGGTTCGACACGGTGAAACCGGTGAGGCCAGCCTTTGGCTTGGCGCCGCGACCGGTTGCACCTTCGTCACGGATCTCGCCGCCGGAACCGGTCGACGCGCCCGGGAACGGAGCGATTGCGGTCGGGTGGTTGTGGGTTTCAACCTTCATCAGGATGTGCACCGGCTCCTGCACCGCGCCGTACTGACGGGTTTCAGGGTTCGGGAAGAAACGGCCGGCTACGTTGCCGACGATCACCGAGGCGTTGTCCTTATAAGCCGACAGAACGCCTTCGCTGTGCATCACGTAGGTGTTCTTGATCATGCCGAACAGGCTTTTTTCCTGGTTCTCCCCATCAATATCCCAACTGGCGTTGAAGATCTTGTGGCGGCAGTGCTCGGAGTTGGCTTGGGCGAACATCATCAGTTCGATGTCGTGCGGGTTGCGCTTCAAACCGTTGAAGGCGTCGACCAGATAGTCGATCTCGTCTTCCGCCAGGGCCAGGCCCAGCTCGGTGTTGGCTTTTTCCAGCGCGGCGCGACCGCCACCGAGGATGTCGATTGCAGTCAGCGGCTTCGGCTCGGCGTGGCTGAACAGACCGGCGGCCTGTTCGAGGTTGGCCAGCACAATTTGCGTCATGCGGTCATGCAGCACGTCGGCAATCTGTTGCGCTTCAGATTCGGTGAACTGACCGGCCACGTAGAAGGCGATACCGCGCTCCAGACGCTGGATCTTGCTCAGACCGCAATTGCGGGCGATGTCGCTGGCCTTGCTCGACCATGGCGAGATGGTGCCGAAACGCGGCAACACCAGAAACAGACGACCGGTCGGCTCTTGTACCGGAACGCTTGGACCGTACTTCAGAAGGCGCGCAAGCACCTGCTGTTCGTCGCCGGTCAGGTCGCCGGTGACTTCGGCGAAGTGAGCGAATTCAGCATACAGGCCACTGACAGCTGGAACCTTCTGGCTCAGTTGCTCAAGGAGTTTGCTGTGGCGAAAGGCAGAAAGGGCAGGAGCGCCGCGCAGGATCAACATCTTCGGGACAGCCTCGGGAAGGGGTGTGCTTTGAGGCCGTGCATTCTAGCCTAAACCGCCCTCAACATCACCCGAAACGCTACGCACGGTTGCACTCGGACACCAATCTGTGTTTCTGCCTCCAGAGTCAGATAAATCGACTGCATTCCGAAGCCTTATTTTTTCGGTAACAAAAAGCTGCGCAGGCCCATTCCTGTGGGGTTTCGCTCGATTTTGTGACCAATAGCAGACTCGTCCTACGCTGTCGAGATATGGCGCCCGTGGCCGTTTGCGTATACTGCGCAGATGTTTTTCCCAACGGCTTTGCGTCCGCGGTACGCCAAATGGCTGATCGCAACCGGACTCTTCCTGATGCTCGGTGGTTGTGTTGATAAACCCAACACACTCGAGCGCGTAAAGGAGGATGGTGTGCTGCGGGTGATTACCCGTAACAGCCCTGCCACCTACTTTCAGGATCGCAGCGGCGAAACCGGCTTCGAGTACGAGCTGGTGAAGCGCTTCGCCGACGATTTGGGTGTCGAACTGAAGATCGAGACCGCCGATAACCTCGACGACCTGTTCAACCAGATCGGCAAACCGAACGGCCCGGTGCTGGCGGCGGCCGGTCTGGTCAGCAGCGAACAGCGCAAGAAGCAGGTGCGGTTCTCGCACTCCTACCTCGAAGTCACCCCACAGATCATCTACCGCAACGGTCAGTCACGGCCCACCGACGCCGGTGATCTGGTCGGCAAGAAGATCATGGTGCTCAAGGGCAGCACCCACGCCGAGCAACTGGCCGAGCTGAAACAGAAATTTCCCGGCATCGAGTACGAAGAGTCCGACGCGGTCGAGGTGGTCGACCTGCTGCGCATGGTTGATGAAGGCCAGATCGACCTGACGCTGGTCGATTCCAACGAAGTGGCGATGAATCAGGTGTATTTCACCAACATCCGCGTGGCTTTCGACCTCGGCGATGCGCGGAGCCAGAGCTGGGCCGTCGGCCCGGGCGAAGACAACAGCCTGCTCAACGAAATCAACGCTTACCTCGACAAGGTGCAGAAGAATGGCACCCTGCAACGCTTGAAGGATCGCTACTACGGCCACGTCGACGTTCTCGGCTACATGGGCGCCACCACCTTCGCCCAGCATCTGCAGCAGCGCTTGCCGAAATACGAACAGCACTTCAAGAGTTACGCGAAGAAAGAAAAAGTCGACTGGCGCTTGCTGGCGGCGATCGGCTATCAGGAATCGTTGTGGCAGCCGACTGTCACTTCGAAAACCGGTGTACGCGGGCTGATGATGCTGACCCAGAACACTGCACAGGCAATGGGCGTGTCCAACCGCCTCGATCCGAAGCAGAGCATCATGGGGGGCGCCAAGTACCTGGCTTATATGAAGGATCAGCTCGACGATTCGATCAAGGAACCGGATCGCACCTGGTTTGCTTTGGCAGCGTACAACGTCGGCAGTGGCCACTTGGATGACGCGCGCAAACTGACGGCCAAGGAAGGGTTGAACCCGGACAAGTGGCTGGACGTGAAGAAGATTTTGCCGCGTCTGTCGCAGAAGCAGTGGTACAGCAAGACGCGTTATGGCTACGCCCGAGGCGGCGAGCCTGTGCATTTTGTGGCGAACATTCGTCGTTACTACGACATTTTGACCTGGGTTACGCAGCCGCAGCTTGAGGGCGATCAGGTGGCTGAAGGCAATTTGCATGTGCCGGCGATCGACAAGTCAAAACCCGCTCAAGAACCTGCCCCGCTCTAACCAACACCCCAAAACAAATTGTGGGAGCGAGCCTGCTCGCGAAGGCGTCGTGTCAGTCGACATCATCTTTGACTGATACAACGCTTTCGCGAGCAGGCTCGCTCCCACAGTTGTTATGCGGTGACCTTTAGGGCTTGGCAGCGGCCAGAATCAGCGCCTTCATTTCGGACACGGCAGACTTGAAGCCCACGAACAAAGCATGCGCCACCAGCGCGTGGCCGATGTTCAGTTCGTTGATGCCCTTGATCGCCGCCACCGCTTCAACGTTGTGGTAATGCAAGCCATGACCGGCATTGACGATCAGGCCCTGGGCCAGACCAAACGCCACACCGTCCGCCACACGCTTCAACTCTTCTGCCACTTCGGTCGGGGTTTCAGCATCGGCGTAACGCCCGGTGTGCAGCTCGATGGCTGGAGCGCCCACGCGCTTGGAGGCCGCAATCTGACGCTCGTCGGCATCGATGAACAGCGACACTTCGCTGCCGATCTTCGACAGTCGCTCAACCGCAGCCCTGATGCGCTCTTCCTGCCCCGCCACATCCAGACCGCCTTCGGTGGTCAGTTCCTGACGGGTTTCCGGGACCAGGCAAATGTGCGCCGGACGGATGCGCTCGGCGAACGCCATCATTTCTTCGGTGACGCCCATTTCGAAGTTCATGCGGGTTTGCAGCACGTCCTTGAGCAGCAGAACGTCGCGTTCCTGAATGTGCCGGCGGTCTTCACGCAGGTGCACGGTGATGCCATCGGCGCCCGCCTCTTCCGCGTCCAGCGCCGCCTTGACCGGATCCGGATAGCGCGTGCCACGGGCCTGACGCAGGGTGGCGACGTGGTCGATGTTCACGCCAAGAAGAATGCGATTGCTGGTGGTCACGGATGCGCTCCTGAATTGAGAGATTCGGCGCACAGCATATCAGGGCTTGCGAAACAGCTCGCGGCTTACGAGGGGGCGACCGCCCAGGTGAACGGCCAACGCCTGACGCATCAGGCGCTTGGCGGCGGACAGCGCGCCGGGGGCAGTCCAGTCGGCTTCGGCCATGGCCAGCAATTCAACGCCGTTGAACAGGCCCGGTTGCAGCAAGTAAACACGCTCGAGCCCGGCATCCACTTGCAGGCGATAGAGGCCATCCGCCGCGATTGGCTCGCCGTGGATATCGGTGTTCAGCGAGAAGCCATAACCGAGATCGTCCAGCAGGCGCCATTCGAAAGAGCGCAGCAGCGGCTCCAGCGGTCGACCTTCGGCGAGTGCCAGCAACGTTGCGGCGTAGTGATCGAATACGCCCGGATGGGGATCTTCAGCGGGCAGCAAACGGATCAGCAATTCATTCAGGTAGAGGCCACTGAACAGCGCTTCGCCGTTTAGCCAAGCGGAGGTTCCGGAGCTTTCCATGCGCCCGACATTTTTCAATTCGCCCTTGCCACGAAACTCGACTTCCAGCGCCACAAACGGCCGCGCCAATGTCCCGGCCTTGCCCCGCGCGCTGCGCAACACCGCCCGCAGCCGACCTTGCGGCGTGAGGAAGTCGACCAACGCGCTGGTTTCGCGATAGGCGCGACTGTGCAGGACGTAGGCGGGTTGGGCGGGAGGCGGGTTTTGCGACATTGAGTTCTCGATGAAGAAACGCGGTTTTACACTCACCCCAAAACCACTGTGGGAGCGAGCCTGCTCGCGAAGGCGGAGTGACAGTCAACATCAATGCTGAATGTTACATCCTCTTCGCGAGCAGGCTCGCTCCCACAGTGGGTAATCGGTGTTATCTGAATCGGGTTTACAGGTCGCCGTAACCCAGCGAACGCAGTGCACGTTCGTCGTCGGACCAGCCGCCCTTCACCTTGACCCACAGGTTGAGCATGATCTTGGAGTCGAACAACAGCTCCATGTCCTTGCGCGCTTCGGTGCCGATGCGTTTGATGCGCTCGCCCTTGTCGCCAATGATGATCTTCTTCTGACCGTCACGTTCAACGAGGATCAAAGCATGGATGTGCAGGGTTTTGCCCTGCTGCTTGAACTCTTCGATTTCCACGGTGATCTGGTACGGCAGCTCGGCCCCCATCTGGCGCATGATCTTCTCGCGCACCAGTTCAGCGGCGAGGAAACGGCTGCTGCGGTCGGTGATCTGGTCTTCCGGGAAGAAGTGATCGTTCTCCGGCAGATGATCGGCGATGACTTTTTCCAGCGCTTCGAGGTTGTGCCCGTGCTGCGCCGAAATCGGGATGATCTGCGCGTTCGGCAGTTGTTCCTGCAACCACGACAGATGCGGCATCAGCTCGGCTTTGTCTTCGATGCGATCGGTCTTGTTCAGTGCGACGATCAGCGGGCCGGTCACGTATTGCACGCGCTCGAGAACCATCTGGTCTTCATCGGTCCACTTGGTCCGATCAACCACGAAGATCACCACGTCGACGTCTTTCAACGCCGCCGAAGCGGTCTTGTTCATGTAACGGTTCAGGGCCTTTTCGCCACCCTTGTGCATGCCCGGGGTGTCGACGTAGATCGCTTGCACGTCACCCTCGGTCTTGATCCCGAGCATGTTGTGGCGCGTGGTCTGCGGCTTGCGCGAAGTGATCGCGAGCTTCTGGCCGAGGATGTGGTTGAGCAGCGTCGACTTACCGACGTTGGGACGGCCGACGATGGCAACATAGCCACAGCGAGTTGCGTTTGTATCAGTCATTGCCATTCTCCACGCCCAGGGCAATCAGTGCTGCAGCGGCCGCTACCTGTTCGGCAATACGACGGCTGACACCCTGACCTCGGCTTTTTTCATTCAGTAAGACAACTTCGCACTCGACGAAGAAGGTTCGGCAGTGCGGCTCGCCCTGGATATCCACCACTTCGTAGCGTGGCAGATCGCAACCGCGCGATTGCAGGTGTTCCTGCAAACGGGTTTTCGGATCCTTGTTGGTGTCGACCAGCGTCAGGCCTTCGAACTCGCCAGCCAGCCAGGCCAGCACGCGCTCGCGTGCCATGTCCATGCCGGCGTCGAGGTAGATCGCGCCGATCAAGGCTTCGAGGGCGTCGGCGAGGATCGATTCGCGACGGAAACCGCCGCTCTTCAGCTCACCGGAACCCAGTCGCAGGTAATCGCCAAGGTCGAAACCACGAGCCAGTACGGCCAGCGTCTCACCTTTCACCAGGCGTGCGCGCAAACGCGACAACTGGCCTTCGCGGGCCAACGGGAAGCGATCGAACAGCGCCTCGCCAGCGACGAAGTTGAGGATGGCATCACCGAGGAATTCCAGGCGTTCGTTGTTACGCCCGGCAAAACTGCGGTGCGTGAGGGCCAGCAGCATCAGCTCCTGATCCTTGAAGGTGTAACCGAGCTGGCGCTCGAGACGGCTTAGAGAAACGCTCACGGTTTACCCACGCTGAGTTCGTGGCTGGATTCCACTGCCATCGCCGGGATACGGCGCAGGCCTGGGACAATTAACGCTGTGTTCAAAAATTAAATCCTGGCGATAGCGAAGCCGATTGTGCCGGCTCCAGAAATGCATTCGGCGCTGTGTTCAACAGCGCCGTGTGTAATTACTTGATCAGGCCAACCCGCGAGAAATTCGGCAGGTGACTGAGTTTCGGCTCCGGCCAGCTCATCCAGACCGCGAAGGCCTTGCCGACGATATTCTGGTCGGGAACCATGCCCAGCAGATCCTTGGGAATGTTCGGATCATCCCAGTAGCGACTGTCGTTCGAGTTGTCGCGGTTGTCGCCCATCATGAAGTAGTGCCCGGCGGGCACGGTCCATGTGTGATCCGGGGTGGCGCGGTAGCGGCTCATTTCCTTGCGGATCAGATGCTCGGCGGCGCCCAGTTTCTCTTTATACAGCTCGGCGCTGCCCAGCGTGCCTGGCTCGGAGCCGATCATCTGCTCGGCAATCGACTCGCCGTTGACGAACAGATGCTTGTCAGCGGTGTAGCGAATCGTGTCGCCAGGCAGGCCGACTACACGCTTGATGTAGTTGACGTTCGGGTCGCTCGGGTAGCGAAACACCATGACATCGCCGCGTTGCGGATCACCGACTTCGATGATTTTCTTGTCGATCACCGGCAGGCGGATCCCGTAAGAAAACTTGTTCACCAGAATGAAGTCGCCGACGTCCAGGGTCGGTTTCATCGAGCCGGACGGGATCTGGAACGGTTCCACGAGGAACGAACGCAGCACCAGCACGATGAACAACACCGGGAAGAACGACTTGCCGTACTCAACCAGCAGCGGTTCTTTGTTCAGTTTTTCAACGACCACCACATCGGGCTGGCTGACGCTGCCTTGATAAGAGGCAATGGCAGCACGCCGACGCGGTGCGAGGATCAACAGATCAAGCAACGCCAACAGGCCGCAGACGAACACGGCGATGACCAGCAACAGCGGGAAATTTAGTGACATAGGACCTAACTATCCAACCTGAGCACTGCAAGGAAGGCTTCTTGTGGAATTTCCACGTTGCCGACCTGCTTCATGCGTTTCTTACCGGCCTTTTGCTTCTCGAGCAGTTTCTTCTTACGGCTGACGTCACCACCGTAGCATTTGGCCAATACGTTCTTTCTGAGTGCCTTGACGGTGGTCCGGGCGACGATCTGACCACCAATGGCGGCCTGAATCGCTACGTCGAACATCTGACGAGGAATCAGTTCTTTCATCTTCTCGGTCAACTGGCGACCTTTGTAGTGCGAGTTGTCACGGTGCACGATCAATGCGAGGGCATCGACCTTGTCGCCGTTGATCAACACGTCCAGTTTCACCAGATTAGCCGATTGGTAACGGTCGAAATGGTAATCCAGCGAAGCATAGCCACGGCTGGTGGATTTGAGACGGTCGAAGAAGTCGAGCACCACTTCGTTCATCGGCAGGTCGTAAGTGACTTGCACCTGATTGCCGAGGAACAGCATGTCGACCTGAACGCCACGCTTCTCGATGCACAGGGTGATGACGTTGCCCAAGTGTTCCTGTGGCACCAGGATATTGGCGCGCACGATTGGCTCGCGCATGTCTTCGATCGACGACACATCCGGAAGCTTGGATGGGTTGTCGACGTAAATCGTTTCACCGGTTTTCAACACCAGCTCGAAAATTACCGTTGGCGCTGTGGTGATCAGGTCCAGGTCGTACTCGCGCTCGAGGCGCTCCTGGATGATCTCCATGTGCAGCATGCCGAGGAAGCCGCAACGGAAGCCGAAGCCCAGTGCGTCGGAGCTTTCCGGGGTGTATTGCAGCGACGAGTCGTTGAGGGTCAGCTTTTGCAGCGCTTCGCGGAAATCTTCGAAGTCGTCGGAGCTGACCGGGAACAGACCGGCGTAAACCTGTGGCTGGATGCGTTTGAAGCCGGGCAGCACTTCAACGTCCGGGGTGGAGCTGAGGGTCAGGGTGTCACCGACCGGTGCACCGTGAATGTCCTTGATGCTGGCGATGATGAAGCCCACTTCGCCGGCCTTGAGGTCAGCGGTAGCGGTGTGTTTCGGGTTGAACACGCCCACGCTGTCGACCAGGTGCACCTTGCCGGTGGACTTGACCAGAATCTTGTCGCCCTTCTTCACGCGGCCATGACGTACGCGCACCAGGGAGACAACGCCCAGGTAGTTGTCGAACCAGGAGTCGATGATCAACGCTTGCAGCGGATCTTCGATGTTGCCGGTCGGCGCAGGAATGGTGTGCACCAGACGCTCGAGCACTTCGTCGACACCCAGGCCGGTTTTGGCGCTGCAGGTGACGGCGTCGGTGGCGTCGATGCCGATGATCTTCTCGATCTCTTCCTTGACGCGATCAGGATCGGCCTGTGGCAGGTCGATCTTGTTCAATACCGGCATGACCTCAAGGCCCTGCTCGATCGCGGTGTAGCAGTTGGCCACGGACTGGGCTTCAACGCCTTGACCGGCGTCGACCACCAGCAAGGCACCTTCACACGCGGCCAGGGAACGGCTGACTTCGTAGGTGAAGTCAACGTGGCCCGGGGTGTCAATGAAGTTCAGCTGGTATTTGATGCCGTCTTTGGCGGTGTAATAGAGAGTAACGCTGTGGGCCTTGATGGTGATCCCGCGTTCACGCTCCAGATCCATGGAATCCAGTACCTGGGCTTCCATTTCACGCTCGGCCAGGCCGCCGCACATCTGGATGAAGCGATCGGCCAGCGTCGACTTGCCATGGTCAATGTGGGCGATGATGGAGAAATTGCGGATATGACTCAAATCACTCACGGATCAACACTCAAAAAGGCTGCAGGCATAGCCCGCCGAAAAATAGCCGGGAATTGTACCTGATACACGGCGCAAGCGTCACGTTCGCCTGTCACCCGGATTGCATGCAAAAACGCCCCGATCTGTCGACCGGGGCGTTTTCGAGGTTCAAAGCACTGGCAAACGTGCGTGCATCAGCCGGCTCTTCGCAACAACCAGACACCCGCCAGCGCACACACGCCGGCCGGCACCAGCACCGCAAACAGTGGCGAGAAACCGAACACCAGACTCGAAGGCCCGAGCAAATCCTGAACAATACGGAAGGTGAAGCCGACCAGCACGCCAGTGAACACGCGCTGACCGAGGGTCACCGAACGCAGCGGACCGAAGATGAACGAGATCGCCATCAGTACCAGCGCGGCGGTCACCAGCGGCTGCAACACCTTGACCCAAAATGCCAGCCAGTAGCGACCGTTGCTCAGCCCTTGCTCGGACAGATAGTGGATGTAACCCCACAGACCACTGATCGACAGCGATTCCGGGGCCATGACCACGGTGCTGAGCAGTTGCGGGCTCAACGATACGTCCCAACGCTCGGTCGGCGCGCTGACCACTTCAGTGCTGCGCTCGTGGAAAACCGTGGTTGCCACATCAGTGAGCTGCCAGTGATTGCCGTCGAACTCGGCCTTCTTGGCGAAGCTGGAGCTGAGCAAGTGACGCTCTTTATCAAAGTGGTAACGGGTCACGCCATACAGCAGACCATTGGGCTGAACGGCGTTGATGTGGATGAACTCGTCACCCTGGCGGTGCCACATCCCGTGCTTGGCACTTTGCGCATCGCCACTGCCTTGCGCCAGCGAGCGATTGGCCTGGGCCATGCTTTCGGTAGCCGGGGCAACGTATTCGCCGATCAGCACGCCGGCCAGCATCAGCACCAGCATCGGCTTCATCACGGCCCAGACGATGCGGCCGATGGAAACGCCCGCCGCACGCATGACCGTCAGCTCACTGCTGCTGGCCAGACTGCCGAGGCCGATCAGACAGCCGATTAACGCTGCCATTGGCAACATTTCGTAAAGACGCCGCGGCGCGGTCAGCAGTACAAAACTGAGCACGTCAACCAAGGTGTACGTGTCGCTGACGTCGCCCATCTCATCGATGAAGGCAAACAGCGTCGCCAGACCGAGGATGATCGCCAGCACAGCGATGATCGCCATGAATACGCTGCTGCCGATGTA
This sequence comes from Pseudomonas sp. WC2, assembly GCF_050586545.1. Classification (NCBI taxonomy): domain Bacteria; kingdom Pseudomonadati; phylum Pseudomonadota; class Gammaproteobacteria; order Pseudomonadales; family Pseudomonadaceae; genus Pseudomonas; species Pseudomonas sp. WC2. Next base: position 71,303 of record NZ_JBOBDR010000007.1, read on the forward strand.
GCGGTCGAGTTTAACCACGAGTCACCTCCAGCGCAGCAGAGCGACGGCTGGCCATCTTCAGGCGCATCGGCTCCCAATAAAGCAGGCCTAGACCGATGACGAGGAAGATCGCATGCACCCACCACAGGCCGAGGGCCGGCGGGATCTTGCCTTTTTCAAGGGCGCCGCGGGCGGCAATCAGGATGGTCAGGTAAGCCATATAAAGAAGAATCGCCGGCAGCAGCTTGAGGAAACGCCCCTGGCGCGGGTTGACGCGCGAAAGCGGCACAGCCATCAGGGTCACGATGAAGACCAGCAACGGCAGGGACAAACGCCATTGCAGCTCAGTGCGGGAACGAATGTCGTCGCTGCCCAGCAGAGTCGAAGTCGGCATGGCATCACGGTCGGTGACTTCTTCGCTGACGTCCGGCTTGGGCAGTTGCACACCGTACAGTTCGTAATGGATCGCCCGATAATCGGCCTGACCCGGGCTGCCGTCGTAGCGGTAGCCATTGTCGAGAATCAGGTAGCGCGTGCCATCCGGGCGAACTTCCTGACGGCCCTTTTCGGCCACCAGTACGGAAATACCGCGATCTTTCTGATCGGCACCGAGGTTTTTCTGCGAGATGAACACGCTGCCCAAATTGACGCGATCGTCGCTCAGGGTCTCGGTGTACGTCACCCGAGTGCCATCACGCAGCGCCTGGAAGCGGCCCGGTTCGAGGGTATCGAACTCGGTCAGGGCGTCCTGCTTGTTCAGCAGCAACTGAAACTGGTTGGCACCTTGCGGGGCCAGGCCGAGGCTCAGCCATGCCACCACCAATGCCACCAGCGTTGCCGGGAACAAGGTCATGCGAAACAGCTTCTGCTGGCTCATGCCGGTGGCCGAGAGCACGGTCATTTCGCTTTCGAGGTACAAGCGACCGTAGGCCAGCAGGATCCCGAGGAACAGGCCCAGCGGCAGAATCAGTTGCAGGAAACCCGGCAGACGATAGCCCATGATCAGGAACAAGGAACCCGGATCGAGCTGGCCGGCAGCGGCCTGAGCGAGGTATTTGATGAAGCGACCGCTCATGATGATGACCAGCAACACCGCACTTACGGCGCTGAGGGTCAGCAGGACTTCGCGGGACAGATAACGGAAGACGATCAAACCAGACACTCCAGGGTTGTCAGGCTAAGGCGGCCAAACAAGCAAACACATCGACCGGCCCGCAACGCAGAGCCGTCGAAAAAAGATGCGGCATTATCCTGTGATTGAGGGCGCCTGTCACTGCGCACACTCATCCATCTCGGTAATCCGTTACAGATCGTACAACCTAGGGAGCGTTCTCAATTAGTTTTCACACCGCGCCGGGTTGTGCCTTAAAGCCGGCCAGTCTGCGTTGCAGGCCTTGGAAAGGGAACAACCATTCCCAGCGGCCTGCGCCTTGCCTGGCTGGCTTTAAGGCGACAACGCGGTGTGGAAACTAATTGAGAACGCCCCCTAGGGTTGTCAGGCGCGGGGGGCGAGGTTCAAACTGCGGCCCTTGTCGCAGGCTTTGGCCTGCGCCTCTTCTATTTATAAGCAGGCGACTGCGGACACCGTCGAGCGCCTGCGTGTTGACCATTCATTCAGGGATCCGGACATGGAACTGGTTGTAAAAAGCGTTAGCCCAGAAACGTTGAAAACCGCCACCCTGGTGGTTGCCGTCGGCGAAGGCCGCAAACTCGGTGTTGCCGCCAAACTGGTCGACGAACTGAGCGGTGGCGCGATCAGCGCCGTACTCAAGCGTGGCGATCTGGCCGGCAAAGTCGGTCAAAGCCTGCTGCTGCACAGCCTGCCAAACCTCAAAGCCGAGCGCGTGCTGCTGGTTGGCGTAGGTAAAGACGAAGAACTGGGCGACCGTCCATTCCGCAAAATCGTTGCCGGCATCCTCAATACGCTGAAAGGCCTGAACGGCAGCGATGCCGTGCTGGCGCTGGACGAAGTCATTGTCAAAAACCGCGACAGCTACGGCAAAACCCGTCTGCTGACGGAAACCCTGGTGGACGGCGAGTACACCTTTGACCAGTTCAAGAGCCAGAAAGCCGAACCTCGCGCGCTGAAGAAAGTCACCCTGCTGACCATCAAAGCTGCACAAGCCGAAGTGCAACGCGCCGTGAATCACGCCACCGCAATCGCCAACGGCATGGCCTTCACCCGCGACCTGGGCAACCTGCCGCCGAACATCTGCCACCCGACGTTCCTTGGCGAACAAGCCAAGAACCTCGGCAAAGAGTTCAAGGATCTGAAAGTCGAAGTCCTCGACGAGAAGAAGATCAAATCCCTCGGCATGGGTTCGTTCTACGCCGTCGGCCAAGGCAGCGAGCAACCGCCACGCCTGATCGTCATGCAATACAACGGCGGCAAGAAATCCGAAAAACCGTACGCGCTGGTCGGTAAAGGCATCACCTTCGACACCGGCGGCATCAGCCTGAAGCCAGGCGCCGGCATGGATGAAATGAAGTACGACATGGGCGGCGCGGCCTCCGTGTTCGGCACCCTGCGTGCCGTGCTTGAGCTGAAACTGCCGATCAACCTGGTGTGCATCCTCGCTTGCGCGGAAAACATGCCGAGCGGCAATGCGACCCGCCCGGGCGACATCGTCACCACCATGAGCGGTCAGACCGTGGAAATCCTCAACACCGACGCCGAAGGCCGTCTGGTGCTGTGCGATGCGCTGACCTACTCCGAGCGTTTCAAGCCGCAAGCGGTGATCGACATCGCTACCCTGACCGGCGCCTGCGTCGTGGCACTGGGTGCACACACCTCGGGTCTGCTGGGCAACAACGACGAACTGATCGGCCAACTGCTCAGCGCCGGCAAGACTGCTGATGACCGCGCCTGGCAACTGCCGTTGTTCGATGAGTACCAAGAGCAACTGGACAGCCCGTTCGCTGACATCGCCAACATTGGCGGGCCGAAAGCCGGCACCATCACGGCGGCGTGCTTCCTGTCGCGCTTCACCAAAAACCTCAACTGGGCGCACCTGGACATCGCCGGCACCGCATGGACCAGCGGCGGCAAGGATAAGGGCGCCACTGGCCGTCCAGTGCCTCTGCTGACCCAGTACCTGCTGGACCGCGCCAAAGCCTGAACCCGCTGATGGGCGGCGGCGTCACTTTGCGGTGACGCCGCTAGCCGCTCTGGAACCGCAATGACCAAAGTCGACTTCTATATCCTGCCCAGCGCCGACCCATCGGCTCGCCTGGACTTCGCCTGCAAGCTCACCGAGAAAGCCTGGCGCATGGGCCACCGCATCTACCTGCATTGCAGCGATGCCGCCCAACGTGATGATCTCGATGCACGCCTGTGGGCGTTCAAGGGCGAAGCGTTCGTGCCGCACGGCCCCGCCGACAGCGAGCCGGACGGTTTGATCGTGCTGGGACTGGGCGATGACTGCGGTCAGCATCAGGACTTGCTGGTCAATCTCGACCTGAAAGTCCCGGCCTTCGCCAACAAGTTCGCCCGAGTGGCGGAAGTGGTGGTGGAAGATCCGACGATTCGCGCTGCCGCGCGGGAGAGTTTTCGTTTCTACCGCGAACAGGGCTATCCTCTGCAAGATCATCGTTTACAGCGACTCTGAGCATTCCAATGGACACTCCGAAACCGCAGCAAAAGTCCGCACATCTGCTGGACGATCTCGAATCGATCCGCCAGTTGCTCGGCGACGACAACCTGCAACCGCCACTGCTGACCGACACGGTCGATGACGGCGATCAGGAACAGATTCCGATGCTGTTCGATCCGGTCGGCAACGAGCCGAAAGCCGTCGAACCACCTCCCGCGCCTACCCCGACACCCGCCGCGCAACCGGCGGCGTCTGTGAATAAAGGCCCGGACGCCCTGCTCCACCTCGACAGCGAACTGCGCGCCGCCGCGCAATTGATCATGCAAGACGTGATCGACGACTTCGCCCCGCACATCGAAACCGAAATCAAACGCCGCCTCGATGCGCGGATGGAACGCCTCCTAAGCCAATACGAATAGCACCGCACTCCCTGTGGGAGCCAGCCTGCTGGCGATAGCATCACCGCGGTTTCCTGAAAACCCGCAGCGCCAGCATCGCGAGCAGGCTCACTCCTACATTTAGATCCCCACCGGACCCGCCCCGCTCGCCCTCGGCCCCATGCCCCGCTATACTTCCCGGCTTTTCCTGAATAAATGCCAATAGGGTCCCGCCGCGCATGGATAAGACCTACCAGCCGCACGCCATTGAAACTTCCTGGTACAACACCTGGGAGTCCGAGAACTACTTCGCCCCGCAAGGCGCGGGCGACTCCTACACCATCATGATCCCGCCGCCGAACGTCACCGGCAGCCTGCACATGGGTCACGGTTTCAACAACGCGATCATGGACGCCTTGATCCGTTTCCGCCGCATGCAGGGTCGCAACACCCTGTGGCAGCCGGGCACCGACCACGCCGGTATCGCCACGCAGATGCTGGTGGAGCGTCAACTCGAAGCCCAAGGCCAGAATCGCCACGATCTGGGCCGCGAAAAATTTCTGGAGAAGGTCTGGGAGTGGAAGGATCAGTCCGGCGGCAACATCAGCCGTCAGATCCGCCGCCTCGGCTCGTCCGTCGACTGGAGCCGCGAGCGCTTCACCATGGACGACGGCCTCTCGGATGCGGTTAAAGAAGCGTTCGTGCGCCTGCACGAAGACGGTCTGATCTACCGCGGCAAGCGCCTGGTCAACTGGGACACCAAACTGCACACAGCGATTTCCGACCTCGAAGTGGAAAACCACGACGAGAAAGGTTTCCTGTGGAACCTGAAGTACCCGCTGGCCGACGGCGCGAAAACCGCTGAAGGCAACGACTTCCTGATCGTCGCGACCACCCGTCCGGAAACCATGCTTGGCGACTCCGCCGTCGCGGTAAACCCGAACGATGAGCGCTACAAATCCCTGATCGGCAAATTTGTCGAGCTGCCATTGGTTGGCCGCCGCATTCCGATCATCGCCGACGATTACTGCGATCCTGAATTCGGCACCGGTTGCGTGAAAATCACCCCGGCCCACGATTTCAATGACTACGAAGTCGGCAAGCGCCATAACCTGCCGCTGCTGAACATCTTCGACAAGAACGCCAACGTGCTCCCGGCAGCCCAGGTGTTCAACCTCGATGGCACGCTGAACGACAGCATCGACGGCAAGATTCCGGCGGAGTACGCCGGCCTTGAGCGTTTCGAAGCGCGCAAGCAAATCGTTGCCGCGTTCGATGCCGCCGGCCTGTTGGTCATCGTCAACGACCACGGCCTGAAAGTGCCGAAAGGCGACCGCTCCGGCACCATCATCGAGCCGTGGCTGACCGACCAGTGGTACGTGTCGACCAAGCCGCTCGCCGAGCCTGCGATCGCTGCCGTTGAAGATGGCCGTATCCAGTTCGTGCCGAAGCAGTACGAAAACATGTACTTCTCGTGGATGCGCGACATCCAGGACTGGTGCATCAGCCGTCAGCTGTGGTGGGGCCACCGGATTCCGGCGTGGTACGACGAGTCGGGCAAAGTCTACGTCGGTCGCGACGAAGCCGAAGTGCGTGCCAAGCACAACCTCGGCCCGGATGTTGCGCTGCAACAGGACAACGACGTACTCGACACTTGGTTCAGTTCGGGCCTGTGGACGTTCTCCACCCTGGGCTGGCCGGAAAAGACCGAGTTCCTGAAGAAATTCCACTCGACCGACGTACTGGTGACGGGCTTCGACATCATTTTCTTCTGGGTTGCCCGGATGATCATGCTGACCATGCACCTGATCAAGAACGAGGACGGCACCCCGCAGGTGCCGTTCAAGACCGTTTATGTGCACGGTCTGGTGCGTGATGGCCAGGGTCAGAAGATGTCCAAGTCCAAGGGCAACGTCCTTGACCCGCTGGACATCATCGACGGTATCGAGCTGGAAGAACTGGTGCAGAAACGCACCTCGGGCCTGATGCAGCCGAAACTGGCGAAGAAGATCGAGAAGCAGACCCGTGACGAGTTCGCCGACGGCATCGCCAGCTATGGCACCGACGCCCTGCGCTTCACCTTCTGCTCGCTGGCCTCGACCGGTCGCGACATCAAGTTCGACATGGGCCGCGTCGAAGGCTATCGCAACTTCTGCAACAAGATCTGGAACGCCGCGCGTTACGTTCTGGACAAGGGCGAAGACTGCGGCCAGAACGGCGAAGCCTACGAGCTGTCGCTGGCGGATCGCTGGATCATCTCGCAGCTGCAACGCACCGAAGCCGAAGTGACCCGTCAACTCGATCAGTTCCGTTTCGACCTGGCAGCACAAGCGCTGTACGAGTTCATCTGGAACCAGTACTGCGACTGGTACCTGGAACTGTCCAAGCCTGTGCTGTGGGACGAGAACGCGCCGGTTGAACGTCAGCGCGGCACTCGCCGTACGCTGGTACGTGTGCTGGAAGTGGCGCTGCGTCTGGCGCATCCGTTCATGCCGTTCATCACTGAAGAAATCTGGCAGCGCATCGCGCCGCTGGCCGGCATTCAGGGCAAGACGATCATGCTGCAACCTTGGCCAGTGGCCAACGAAGAGCGCATCGATCCGGCCGCCGAGAACGACATCGAATGGCTGAAGGAACTGATGCTCGGCACGCGCAACATCCGTGGCGAAATGAACATCGGTCCGGGCAAACCTCTGCCGATCTACCTGAAGAACGTCAGCGCTGAAGACCAGCGCCGCCTGACCGAGAACGAAGCGCTGCTGAAGAAGCTCGCGCGTCTGGAATCGATCACCGTTCTGGCGGCTGGCGAAGAAGCACCGTTGTCCGCCACCGCACTGGTTGGCGAGATGGAAGTGCTGGTGCCGATGGCCGGTCTGATCGACAAGGGCGCCGAGCTGGCGCGTCTGGACAAGGAAATCCTGCGTCTGCAGGGCGAAGTCCAGCGCGTTGGCGGCAAACTGTCCAACGCCGGTTTCGTTGACAAGGCCCCGGCCGAAGTCATCGACAAGGAACGCGCCAAGTTGGCAGAAGCTGAACAGGCGTTGGGCAAACTTGCGGAACAACACGCGAGAATCTCCAGCCTGTAATAAACTTTTTGCAACTTAGTCAAAACTTGAAAACGCCCCGAACTCCGGGGCGTTTTTTATTGGTTATTTACTTAATATTTAATTTCGCCCGCACCCTGTAAAAAACCGATAACCTGCGACCGCAACATCAACTTCCCCTATTAATACTGAAAAGGAATTCAGCATGATCACCAATCGACAAAAATCTTTTCTCGCAACCTTGAGCGTCGGCAACCATCCCGTACGACTGACGACACGCTACGCTCGCGAGGCCGTGGTATTGGCGAAAACCTATACCGGTATTGCAGACACCTTTTACTTCCGCTGCACGGGGGATCAGTACACCCTTTACGTCCGTTCGGAAGGTGAACACTTCGGCAAGGTTATCGATCAGCATGGCATTGCCTTTACTGGCAGCAACACGCAAAGCCATGTCAACTTCAACCTGCTCGACATTAATGGCAAGAAAATTACACTCAACGACATCACTGGCGACACTCAAGTGATTCAATTATCCACACAAGGAAAGATTCTACGCTCTGAATTTGGCTGGGCTGACTTTCCAGCACGCTTTGAGTTGGGCGGACAACTACCACTGCAACTTAACTTGAATATTCTGGAACGCAACGCACCCTACTTGAGCAATCCAGAGGAAGTTTGATTGGCCCTCTTTCCCTGATCAACCAGTTGCAAACAAACAGAAGAAATCATTTCATCAGACCTGATTCACTCTGAAGAATCGGCGCGGCGGGCGGGTTCACTCCTCATACGGGAAAACTCGATCAACCGCGCTAACGGCTTTTATGTGGGACAATAGCCGCCACTTTCAGCCATACCCGAATCGACCACGCCCATGAACGCCCCCCGCACCCCCAAACCTGCGCGCAAGAAGCCTGACACCGCGACCCCGGCCAAAGCCGTTGAGCCGCGTGAAAAGGCCAGCCTGCACCCGCGCAATCGCCATCAGGGTCGCTACGACTTCCCGGCGCTGATCAAGACCACGCCAGAGCTGGCGAAGTTCGTGATCACCAACCCGTACGGCAAGGAAAGCATCGACTTCGCCAGCCCGGATGCGGTGCGCGTGTTCAACCGGGCGCTGCTCAAGTCGTTTTACGGCATCCAGCATTGGGACATTCCGGCGGACTACCTCTGCCCACCGGTTCCGGGCCGTGCCGATTACGTGCACTTCCTCGCGGACCTGTTGGCGAGCATGAACGACGGCAAAGTCCCGCGTGGCGCGATCGTCAACGTGCTGGACATCGGCATGGGCGCCAACTGCGTGTATCCGCTGATCGGCAACAGCGAATACCGCTGGCACTTCCTCGGCTCGGAGATTGACCCAACCGCCGTGGCCGCTGCCAAGGCCATCGTTCAGTCCAACGATCTGAGCAAAGTGATCCAACTGCGCCAGCAGGAGAATCGCAAGCACATCCTGATTGGCTTGCTGGAGCCTGGCGAACGTTTCGACCTGACCATGTGTAATCCGCCGTTCCATGCCTCGATGGATGAAGCGACCAAAGGCAGCGAGCGCAAATGGCGCGCACTGGGCAAGGCCGATCCGAAACGCAAACTGCCGGTGCTGAACTTCGGCGGTCAGTCGGCGGAGTTGTGGTGTGAAGGCGGCGAAGCGCGCTTCGTGACGCAACTGATCGCGGAGAGCGCGAACTTCCAGCACAAAGTGCTGTGGTTCAGCACCTTGGTGTCGAAAGCGTCAAACCTGCCAGCTATCGAAACCGCGCTGAAAAAGGCCGGCGTGCTGGAAAGCCAGGTTGTGGAGATGTCGCAAGGGCAGAAGCAGAGCCGTTTCGTGGCGTGGACGTTCCAGACCAAGTCCGAACAGCAGATCTGGCGCCGCGAGCGTTGGGTTCGCTAACACACCGCAGATCCCCTGCGAGTCAGCCGACAAATCGCAGACACAAAAAAACCGTGCCCGGATCGCTCCGGTGCACGGTTTTTTATTGCTGCGTCTTACTTGTTCACAGCGTCGGTCAGGCCTTTGGCCACAACCAGCTTGATCACTTTCTTCGCAGGGATTTCGATGGCAGCGCCAGTCGAAGGGTTACGGCCAGTGCGGGCAGGACGCTCGGTCACTTTCAGCTTGCCGATACCTGGCAAGGTGATTTCGCCGCCGTTTTCCAGCTGATCGGCAACGATTTGGCCCAGTTGGTCCAGAGCGTTACGCGCGGTGGTTTTCGGCGCGTCGATAGCTTCAGCGATGTCGGCGATCAGTTGGTCTTTAGTAAGAGCCATGTAGTGTTCCTTCCCTATCAAATTCATATGGATTGCAGAGTGCAGTGTCAGCCATCGAGCCCGATCTTCTGGATCTGGCACCCTCGGCGATAACCACGACGAGTCGGGTTATAGATGCCGAAATCAGGGTTTGGTTCGACCTGACAAATGCTGATTGCACGCTTAACGCAGTGACTTCGCGTAAGACCGGGCAAAACTAGCACAGAGACGGGGAAATATCCGCCTCTAGCTACCCATTTGGTCAGCTTTATTGCTCTAAACCGGTAAAAAACTGCATAAGCGCCAAGGCGCGTCCCGGTTTTGCCCTGCAACCCGCGCCAAATCCAGTGGTTGCGGTACACTGGGCGCTTTTTCGGGGGAGCCTGCCCTCCCCTCTTCCAACAGCCGAGAAGCCCATGCCGATCCGTCATTGCATCGTCCACCTGATCGACAAAAAACCCGACGGCACGCCCGCAGTTCTGCACGCCCGTGACACGGAACTGGCCGAGTCTGCAGCCATCGAAAACATGCTCGCCGACCTCAACGAGAGCTATAACGCCAAACAGGGCAAAGCCTGGGGCCTGTTCCACCCGGAATCCGGCGCGTTCCCGTTCAGCGGCTGGCTGAAGGAATACATGGAAGGCGGCAAGGACTTCACCGCGTTCAGCAAAGTGGCGGTCGAGCACCTGCAGAAGCTGATGGAAGAATCGAACCTGTCGGTCGGCGGCCACGTGCTGTTCGCCCACTATCAGCAAGGCATGACCGATTACCTGGCGATCGCCCTGCTGCACCACAGCGAAGGCGTGGCGGTGACCGATGAGCTGGACGTGACCCCGTCGCGCCACCTCGACCTCGGTCAACTGCATCTGGCAGCGCGGATCAACGTCTCCGAGTGGCAGAACAACAAACAGTCCAAGCAGTACATCTCGTTCATCAAGGGCAAGAACGGCAAAAAGGTTTCGGAGTACTTCCGCGACTTCATCGGATGTCAGGAAGGCGTCGACGGCCCGGGCGAAACGCGTACGCTGCTCAAGGCCTTCAGCGACTTCGTCGAGAGCGAAGACCTGCCCGAAGAGTCCGCCCGCGAGAAGACCAAGACCTTGGTGGATTACGCCAGCAGCCAGGCCAAACTCGGCGAACCGATGGGCCTGGAAGAACTCTCGGAGCTTATCGACGAAGAGCGCCCGAAGGCCTTTTATGATCACATCCGCAACAAGGATTACGGACTTTCGCCAGAGATTCCGGCGGACAAACGCACCTTGAATCAATTCCGCCGCTTCACCGGTCGCGCCGAAGGCCTGTCGATCAGCTTTGAAGCACATCTGCTGGGCTCCAAGATCGAGTACGACGAAGAGGCTGGCACTTTGGTGATCAAAGGCCTGCCAACGTCGCTCACCGATCAGTTGAAGCGCCGTAACTGATGCTCGGCAATGTGCTGAAGAAGTTTGCGCTGGTTCTGCTGGTGGTCGTGGTGTATCAGAACTGGGGCAAGATCGAGCGGGTCTTCAATCCGTCGCAAATGGTTGCCGAGCAGACCCGGGCGCAAGCCAATGTCGTGCTGTATGCCACGGACTGGTGCGGCTACTGCAAGCAGACCAAACGCTTTCTCGACAGCAAGGGGATTCCCTTCAAGGAGTTCGATATCGAGAAGGATGCCGAGGCGCGCAAGGCGTATGAGGCATTGGGTGGACGCGGGATTCCGTTGATCGACGTTAACGGCACGTTGATTCGCGGGTTTGATCCGGACGAGATTCTCGCTGCTCTGAAGTAACCCATGTGGGAGCGAGCCTGCTCCGGGCGGCGTTCCGACGAAGACGGCTGATCATTCAACACTGTTGTTGTCTGACACACCGCTTTCGCGAGCAGGCTCGCTCCCACAATGGATCTTTAGCGGGCTTCGATACGGAAACCAAAACGCGGGAAGTGCACATGCACCACGCCGCCGCGTTCGTCTTCGCGACGAATGATCAGCTCTTCGCGACCGGCAAACAGCAGCTCGCCAACCACCGGATCAACCCCGTAATCCGTCGCCGAGATCGCCACTTGCTGGCCAGCCTTGAAACCGTTCGGATCAACGAATTGCTCATCCGGCAATGCCGCCGGCGTCGCGTTACGCGCCACCTCCAGCGCCTCTTCCGAGCTCATCTCGCTCGCCGCACCGTGACCAAAGCCCAGCACCCGACCCAGCCACGTGGAGACAGCCGGATACTCATCCACCAGCGGCGCAGTGACGTGCGTGGCCTTGAGGAACCACAGCGGATGCGCCAATGCGAAGTCAGCAATCGACGGCTCACCGAACAGGAAGTCGCCCTGCTCGCGCTGCAACTGCTGCTCCAGTCGCGCCATGATCGTCGGCCATTGATGCTTGGCTTGCTCGGCAGACAAACGGGTGGCGCTGCCGCCGCTGAACAGACCGGCGCGGTCAGCCATAAATGCCTTGATCGCTTCCGGCGGCAATTTTCCAAAACGTACGGCGACCGATTCCGGCTGGAACACCAGGCTCACGGCATGTTGAAACACCACCGAATCAACCCAGGTGGCGAAACTGGCGGTGGTCATCTCCTGACCTTCAGGGAAGAACGTCGGTGAAGCTTTTTCCTGCTCCAGTCGACGGGCAATCAGCGAAGTGTCGCAGTAGATGTCGGCGCCGATTTGCAGCACCGGGGTCTTGCGATAGCCGCCGGTCAGGGCGGTCAGGTCCGGTTTCGGCATCACCGGCGAGATGTGCACCGAGCGCCAGGACAAGCCTTTGAAGCCCAGCAGCAGGCGGGCCTTCTCGGCAAATGGAGAGGTCGGGTAATGATGGAGAATCAACTCGGACATGCTCGGCTCCGCCGCTCAGATAGTGAGTCGGCAGCTTAGCGTGCATTTGCTTAGCAGCCTACAGATCTGGCTGATGGGAACCGATCAGTCAGATTGATAAGACGCAACCAGGCATTCCTTGGCGCTCTTCTTGAGTTTTTTGATCAGCCGTTCCTGGCGCAACGCATCACTTTTGTCGCGGCACAGCTCGGTGTAAACCAGCGCCATGGCTGGGCTTGAGAGGAAGAATCGCGCGCCTTTGCCGCTTTGATGCTTGGCGAAACGGCGCAGCGGATCGTCGCTGATCCCGCAATACAGTGAACCGTTGGCCGCACGCACGAGGTAGACGAACCAGGACTTGCTCACTGGTTCGGCAACATCGACAGATTTTTCGCTAAGGCTGGTCACTTCGGGATCAAGACGTGTAGGAAACAGGCCGCGATCTTATCAGCGACCGGCCTGAAATGCCTTCAGTCCCTTCAACGCCTGCGCACGTACGGCGTTGCGCACCACCGGCGTCCAGCCCAAGAGCAGGCCTTTGAAACCCAACGCCTGACGCGACCAGCGCCACAGATCGAAGTGGTCGTGGTGCTCGCAGATCTTGCCGTCACGGAAGACGAAACGTGCCTGAATATCGTTGATGACGATATTGCCAGTCTGGCTGAAAAGATAAGTTGCGACCCAGTGCGCGCCGCCGCTGCGCTCATCGGCGCGGACGTTGTCGAAGGTCAGGGAGAAATCCTTGGCCCGGGTGGTGAGCATGCGCCACATGTCGCCGGCATCGCGCCCGCGCAGTTCGCCGAAGGCTGGATCGCTGAACACCACGTCATCGGTGTAGCACGCGGCCATGGCCTCGGCGTCGAGCCGTTTGAAGGCCTCGTAGAAGCGGGTGATCAATGCGGCGTGGACTTCACTCATGGGCAATCTCCAGGATAGGTACAGATTGCCAGCACGATAATCCGCAATCAGCGGAAACACTATCGGCATTCGCCCACCGAATACCAACAACACACAAAACCAATGTGCTGTCAGATCTTCTCGCTTTGTACTTGCACATACAGCGCCCGACCGGCACCCAGCCCGGCAATGATCGCGCCCGCACCAATGATGCCAAAAATCCAGCCCACGGCATTCCAGCCACCGGTCCAGTCATGCACCACGCCGACCGCGAACGGCCCCATCGACGCCAGCGTGTAACCGAAGCCCTGGGACATGCTCGACAGGTTCGCCGCGACATGGGAATCACGCGAGCGCAGGACGATCAAGGTCAACGCCAGACTGAACGTCCCGCCCTGCCCCAGCCCGAGCAGAATCGCCCAGCCCCACAGGCCTTCGATCGGCGCATAGAGACAGCCGAACAGGCCACCCAGGGTCAGCGCCATCACCACGACGATTGCCAGACGCTGATCCTTGCCCCGCGTCGCCAGCCACGGCGCGGCCAACGAACTGGCGAGCTGGATGATCACCGAGCCGGACAGCACCAGCCCCGCTTGGGTCGGCGTCAGCCCGCGACCAATGAGGATCGATGGCAACCAACCAAAAACGATGTAGGCCAGCGACGATTGCAGGCCCATGTACAACGTCACCTGCCAAGCCAGCGGATCACGCAGTAGACCTCGCACGCGGTAGGCGACATTGTGCGCGCCGTGTTTTTGCCCCACTTGCGGCAACCAGAACAGCGCAGCCACCAGCGCCGGGATGACCCAGAAACCGAGGCCGACCTTCCAGTCACCACCAAAGTGTTCGCTCAACGGCACACTCGTGCCCGCCGCCATCGCCGCGCCCAGGCACAGCGCCATGGTGTAGACGCCGGTCATGGTGCCGGCGTGTTTGGCGAAGTCGCGTTTGACGATCCCCGGCAACAGCACGCCGACGATGCCAATGCTCGCGCCGCCCAACACGCTGCCGGCGAACAAACCGATTTCACCGAAGCTACTGCGCAGAATGATGCCGCAGGCCAAGGTCAGCAGAATCCCCAACACGACCCGTTCGGCTCCAAAACGTCGCGCCAGAATCGGCGCCAACGGGGCGAACAAACCAAGGCACAACACCGGCAACGTGGTCAGCAAACCGGCCTGAGCCGCCGACAAGCCGAGGCTTTTCGACACCTCGCTGAGCAGCGGCGCCATGCTCGACAGCGCCGGGCGCAGGTTCAACGCCACCAGAATCAGCCCCAGCAGCAACAGCCACGGTCGGCGCACCAGCGGATGGCTTTGCTGGACTTGTTCGTCGTCGGCCTCGGCGTCGATCAGCAGTTCTTCAAGCTCTGCCGAGCGCTTCGGGGTTGTGGATAGCTCACTGCGGGACATGGATTTCTCGGTTTCAAGGTTCATTGATCAACTGCCTCGACAAGGCTTTGGCCCGCTCCGGGTCGCGTTGTTCGACCGCATCGAGCAACTCGATGTGCAGGTCGAACACTTCCTGACGGCGCGGCACGATGTTCAGGGTCTGGCGCAATTGCGCGCCGACGATGCTGGAGAAATAGCGATACAGCTCGCTGAGGGTCGGGTTGTGCGCGGCGTCGACCAGACGGCGGTGGAACACCAGATCGCAGGCGATGTAGGTGTCGAGGTCGCCATGGTAGTGGCTGCCGCTGGTGCCAAGGGCTTCGCGCAACGCGGCGAGGTCTTCTTCGGTGCGGCGCAACGCCGCCAGACCAATCGCCTCGACCTCAAGGATGTGCCGGGTTTCCCGCGCCTGTTCCAGCGAGCATTGCGACAGCGCTTTCAGGGTGTCCATCGGATCGACCACTGCGCGCAGATAACTGCCGTCGCCCTGACGAATCTCGATCAACCCGGAAAACGCCAGAACGCGCATGGCTTCACGCACGGTGTTGCGGCTGATGCCCAGCTCGGCGCAGAGCTCGGGTTCGGTCGGCAAACGCTCGCCGACCTGCCAGGCACCGCTGTTGATGCGCTGACGAAGCTGATCCAGGGCCTGATCGACCAAAGATCGCTTAATGAGTGGAGAAATGTCTGACATAGGATTCGCCCTTTCATCCAATCATAGGATGAATTTTCTGACATGTTAGTCAGACCCACGTAGGACGGCAACCACCTAGGGTGAATCGGAGACACATGGAGCGGTATTTTCGATTGGTCAAAATTACCCTTTAAGGGTAATTTCAGGGACAGGGTTTTGCTTTCTTATGGAAAAGAACACACCCCATTACGACTTGACGGTGATCAAGGCGGACATCAGGCGACTCGGCTGGAGAGCATTCACGCACACGGCAAGAAAGACGGGAACTGAACTCAAACTGACGCTCGAAGAGATGCAAGAAATCGTTCTCAAACTACAGCGCGGCATGCTGTACAAATCGATGACGACTTATGACGATCACCGTATTTGGCAGGACGTGTATCACATCCAATCACATGGCTTGGAGATTTACATCAAGGTGTCATATCACTACGACAGGCGCCCACCCGTGATCTCTTTCAAGGAGAACAATTCATGAACACGCAGCAGTGTGTCAGTTGCGGTGCCCCGGTAGGCATGGTGCATTTCGAGGGTCGAGGCGAAACCTTGAGCGCCAAGGGAATGGAGCGTCGGATCGACGACTTGTCGGGCTGGGAGTGCCAGAAGTGCGGTGAAGTGGAACTGGATGACGAGTGCGGGCAGCGGTATTCGGACGCATGCGATGAGCTCGTTATTGCCTGTAGAAAAATGGTCGGTAACGAAATGAAAAAGATCCGTCGCAAACTGCACCTGACTCAAAAGGAAACGGTGCAATTGCTTTCAGGGGGCGGGCACAACGCATTTTCACGCTACGAACGCGGTGAGGTACTTCCGCCGAAGGCATTGATGCTGCTTATGCGCCTACTGGATCGCTATCCTCACTTACTCGCCGATGCGAGAGTTTTGGCCGAAGGGGCTGATTTGAGAGGGGCATTCAAGTTCACTGAGCACAAAGAGCAGGAACCGCTCACCGTCTCCTGACCCAAAAAACAAACCCGGCACAAGGCCGGGTTGGTTTTACCCACAATCCATCAATGCAAAATCTGACTCAAGAACAACTTCGTCCGCTCATTCTGCGGGTTATCGAAGAAGTCGTTCGGCGCCGCTTGCTCAACGATTTCGCCTTTGTCCATGAAGATCACGCGGTTGGCCACGGTGCGCGCAAAGCCCATTTCGTGGGTCACGCAGAGCATGGTCATGCCGTCTTCCGCCAGACCGATCATGGTGTCCAGCACCTCTTTCACCATCTCCGGATCGAGCGCTGAAGTCGGCTCATCGAACAGCATGATTTTCGGTTTCATGCACAGTGCACGAGCAATCGCCACACGCTGCTGCTGACCGCCGGACAGTTGCCCCGGGAATTTGTGCGCCTGCTCTGGAATGCGTACGCGTTCCAGGTAATGCATGGCGATTTCCTCGGCCTTGCGCTTGGGCATCTTGCGCACCCACATCGGCGCCAGCGTGCAGTTCTGCAAAATAGTCAGGTGCGGGAACAGGTTGAAGTGCTGGAACACCATGCCGACTTCGCGGCGGATCGCTTCGATCTGCTTGAGGTCGTTGGTCAGTTCCACGCCGTCAACGACGATGCGGCCCTGCTGGTGCTCTTCCAGACGATTGAGGCAACGAATCGTCGTGGACTTGCCGGAACCCGACGGGCCGCACAGGACGATCCGCTCGCCCTGCTTGACGTTGAGGTTGATGTCTTTCAGCACGTGGAACTGGCCGTACCACTTGTTGACGCCCTGCATCTGAATAATGCCTTCAGGGCCCACTGGCTTTTTGATTGCTTCGCTCATTTACAGAGAACTCCTAACGCTTGTGGCCAGTGTCGAGCTTGCGTTCCAGATGCATGGAATAGCGCGACATACCAAAACAGAAAATCCAGAACACGAGGGCGGCGAACACGTAGCCTTCGGTGGCCATGCCCAGCCATTTCGGATCGGCAGCGGCTTGTTTGACGCTGTTGAGCAGGTCAAACAGGCCGATGATGATCACCAGGCTGGTGTCCTTGAACAGCGCAATGAACGTGTTGACGATGCCCGGGATCACCAGCTTCAGGGCTTGCGGCAGAATCACCAGGCCCATCGAACGCCAGTAACCGAGGCCCATCGCAGCAGCGGCTTCATATTGACCTTTGGGAATCGCTTGCAGACCGCCGCGCACCACTTCAGCGACGTAGGCCGACTGGAACAGGATCACGCCGATCAGTGCCCGCAGCAGCTTATCGAAGTTCATGCCTTCGGGCAGGAACAGCGGCAGCATCACCGAGGACATGAACAGCACGGTGATCAACGGCACGCCGCGCCAGAATTCGATGAAGGTCACGCAGACCACACGAATCGCCGGCATGTTTGAGCGTCGGCCCAGCGCCAGCACAATCCCCAACGGCAAGGCACCGGCGATACCAACGGTGGCGATCACCAGGGTCAGCATCAGGCCGCCCCATTGGCTGGTCGCCACCTGTGGCAGGCCGAACACGCCGCCGTGCAGAAGGCACCAGGCAACAATCGGGTAGATCACCAGGAAGCTCAGCCCGTACACCGCTTTACGCGGGAAGCGCGAGATGAACAGTGGCGCCACGCCGATCACCGCCAGCCACACGGTCAGGTCGACGCGCCAACGCCATTCAGCCGGGTAATAGCCGTACATGAACTGGCCGAAACGCTGCTGAATGAACACCCAGCAGGCGCCGTCCTTGGTGCAGTCGGCGCGGGTGGTGCCGACCCAGTTGGCATCGATGATTGCCCAACTGAGGATCGGTGGCACGACAAGATAAATCAGGTAGAACGCAAACAGGGTCAGCAGGGTGTTGAGCCAGCTGGAGAACATGTTCGCGCGCATCCACGCCACCACGCCGATGCTGCTGTTCGGTGGGGGCATGTCGGGTTTGAAAGTATGAGTACTCATGCGCTTTTCCTTACCGCTCGATCAGCGCAATGCGCTTGTTGTACCAGTTCATCAGCAGGGAAATGCTGATACTGATCGCCAGGTACACGCTCATGGTGATGGCAATCACCTCGATCGCCTGACCGGTCTGGTTGAGCACGGTGCCAGCGAACAGCGAAACCATTTCCGGGTAACCGATTCCGGCCGCCAGCGAAGAGTTTTTCGCCAGGTTGAGGTATTGGCTGGTCAGCGGCGGAATGATCACGCGCAACGCTTGCGGGATGATCACCTTGCGCAGGGTCGGGCCGTTGCGCAGGCCGAGCGAACGCGCCGCTTCGGTCTGGCCGTGGCTGACCGACTTGATGCCGGAACGCACGATCTCGGCGATGAACGCTGCGGTGTACACGGTCAGGGCGAGGGTCAACGCGAGCAGTTCCGGGATCAGCACCCAGCCACCGACGAAGTTGAAACCTTTGAGCTCGGGCATTTCCCAGTGCAGCGGAGCGCCGAAGATCAGTGCGCACAAGGTCGGGATCACCAGCAGAATCGCCAGGCCCACCCAGAACTTGTGGAACGGCACGCCGGTCGCTTCAAAGCGTTTGTTGGCCCAACGGCACATCAGCACGATGCCGACGATGGCCACCACGATGCTGATCACGAACGCCCAGAAACCATCAGCGGCCAGCGCGGCCGGCATGTTCAGGCCACGGCTGCTGACGAAGAAGGTGTCGCCGAAGTTATGGCTGTTGCGCGGCCCCGGCATGGTCAGGAATACCGCGAAGTACCAGAACAGGATTTGCAGCAGCGGCGGAATGTTGCGGAAGACTTCCACGTACACCGTCGCCAGTTTGCTGATGATCCAGTTCTGCGACAGCCGCGCCACACCGATGATGAAGCCGAGAATCGTCGCCAGAACCACGCCGATCACCGTCACCAACAGGGTGTTGAGCAGACCGATGACGAAGACACGGGCATAGCTGTCCGCTTCGGTGTAGTCGATCAGGTGTTGAGCGATGCCGAACCCGGCACTGCGCTCGAGAAAGTCGAAACCGGAGGTGATACCCCGGTGTTGCAGGTTGGTTTGCGTGTTGTCGAACAGAAACCAGCCCAGCGAGACCACCGCCACGATGGTGATGATCTGGAATAGCCACGCACGCACTCGTGGATCGCTGAGGCTGAGCCTCTGCTTTGGTGCGCCGATTGAATTTTGCATGAAGTGCCCCGGAAAAAATGGAACAAGAACATCACCCGGCGGTTGGCCCGCCGGGCGATAGAACCATTAGCGCACTGGTGGTGCGTACTGAATGCCGCCGTTGTTCCACAGGGCGTTCAGACCACGGTCGATCTCCAGCGGAGTGCTCTTGCCGAGGTTTTTCTCGAAGATTTCGCCGTAGTTGCCGACTTGTTTGACGATCTGCACAACCCAGTCTTTCGGCAGTTTCAGGTCTTTGCCGTATTCGCCGTCAGCGCCGAGCATACGGGCGACGTCCGGGTTCTTGGTCGACTTGGCTTCAGCTTCGACGTTCTTCGAAGTGATGCCGGCTTCTTCGGTGTTGAGCAGCGCGTAGCCAACCCAACGCACGATGGCCAGCCACTCGTCGTCG
Organism: Pseudomonas sp. WC2; assembly: GCF_050586545.1. Taxonomy (NCBI): domain Bacteria; kingdom Pseudomonadati; phylum Pseudomonadota; class Gammaproteobacteria; order Pseudomonadales; family Pseudomonadaceae; genus Pseudomonas; species Pseudomonas sp. WC2. The sequence continues at coordinate 90,799 of NZ_JBOBDR010000007.1, forward strand.
CCGTTACGTACGACCGGGCCCAGTGGTTCTTTGGAAATGGTTTCTGGCAGAACCACGTAGTCCTTCGGCGAGGCCAGCTTGCTGCGCTGGGCGAACAGCTGGGACTTGTCGGAGGTCAGCACGTCGCAACGACCGGATTCCAGCGACTTGGCGCTTTCATCGGAGGTGTCGAAAGTGATCGGGGTGTATTTCAGACCGTTGCCACGGAAGTAGTCGGAAACGTTCAGCTCGGTGGTAGTACCGGCCTGGATGCAGATGGTTGCACCGTCCAGCTCTTTGGCACTTTTCACGCCCAGCTTGTTGTTAACCAGGAAGCCGATGCCGTCGTAGTAGGTAATGAAGCCCGGGAATTTCAGGCCCATGCCCGCGTCACGCGAACTGGTCATGGTGGTGTTGCGCGACAGAATGTCGATCTCGCCGGACTGCAGCGCGGTGAAGCGCTCCTTGGCGTTCAACTGGCTGAATTTGACCTTGTTGGCGTCGCCGAATACGGCAGCGGCCACAGCACGGCAGACGTCAGCGTCGATCCCGAGGATCTTGCCGGTCGCGTCCGGTACCGAGAAACCCGGCAGACCGTCGCTCACGCCACATTGCACGAAACCTTTCTTCTGCACTGCATCCAGGGTTGCACCCGCCTGAGCGAACCCGCTGACGCCGAGTACTGTTGCTGCAGTCACGATCGCCAGGGTGGATTTCAACATCTTCATTCAAACCTCCAGTTTTGCTCTTGTTGTGTCGGAGCTTGAGTCCAGTCGCACCCTTTTGAGGCATTGTCGACCCGTGTTGGCTTTTTTTGGGGTCAACCGACATCAGGACCTTCGCTATGAGTCTTTCAGGAGAAAATCCACATCATGGACAACTCACTTCTCACCAATCGGCCGAACGGGCTGTAGCCCTTTCACGTTCGCTAAGCCCGTAGCGGCCATTGGCGAACATCCATCACCGGATTCTTTGCATCCCGTCCCGAGGGGTACACTGATAGTGTTACCGCCAGGCGCGGGATCGGTTGCACGCTTGAAGCCATAGCAAAGCCCGTACCACACCGGCCGCTGAAGCGTTTGAGCGACAGGTCAATAGCAAAACTTGTACCCTTGCGACATCTTCTTAACGGATCAACCGGGCGCGCACGCAAATCACGCACTCATTGAGAGCGCCCGCACATATTTGGAGCAGCCATGACCGAGCCCTTGATTCTTCAGCCTGTTAAGCCCGCAGACGCCTGCGTGATCTGGCTGCACGGCCTCGGCGCCGACCGCTACGACTTTCTGCCGGTGGCCGAGGCGCTGCAGGAAAGTCTGCTCAGCACGCGTTTTGTATTGCCGCAGGCGCCGACGCGTCCAGTGACGATAAATGGCGGATATGCCATGCCGAGCTGGTACGACATCAAGGCCATGAGCCCGGCCCGCGCGATCGATCGTGATGAGCTGGAAGCGTCCGCCGATCGCATCATCGAATTGATCGAAAACGAGCGCGCCAGCGGAATAGACGCCTCGCGGATTTTCCTCGCAGGTTTTTCCCAGGGTGGCGCCGTGGTGTTACACACCGCGTTTGTGAAATGGCAGGGACCTTTGGGGGGCGTGCTGGCCTTGTCGACGTATGCGCCGACCTTCAGTGATGAACTGGAGTTGTCCGCCAGTCAGCAGCGCATTCCCGCGATTTGTCTGCACGGCCAGTTCGACGGCGTGGTGCAAAACTCGATGGGCCGCAGTGCCTATGAGCATTTGGTGAAGCATGGTGTCACCGTGACATGGCAGGAATACCCAATGGAGCACGAAGTGTTACCCGAGGAAATTCGCGACATCGGTGTCTGGTTGAGTGAACGCTTGCGCTAAGCGTCGTGTTTAAAATCACCCTTTGATCCCTCCCCCTACGCCGCGCCCGATTCTTGCATTACACTGGCCGGCGTACATTCCTTAATCAATTGATGAGATGACCGTGCTCAAAGCACTCAAGAAAATGTTCGGTAAAAGCGAGGCTGAGCAGCTCGCGCCAGTTCCCAGTGCGCCGTCGCACGCCCCCGGTCATCGCAACGATGCACCGCAGGCCGACCGCCCCGCTCCCGTAGCGGCACCGAAGCAACAAACAACTTCTGCCCCGGAAACCGCCCTCGCCGCCGAACCTGGGCGCAGCGAAGCGCCGAAACCGGCCCGGCCACGCCGCGAACCAAAGCCCAAGGCTCCGGTCATTCCGTGGAAACTCGAAGATTTCGTTGTCGAGCCGCAGGAAGGCAAAACCCGCTTTCACGATTTCAAGCTGTCGCCAGAGCTGATGCACGCCATCCAGGATCTGGGCTTTCCTTATTGCACGCCGATTCAGGCACAGGTGCTGGGTTTCACCCTCGCCGGCAAAGACGCCATTGGCCGTGCGCAGACCGGTACCGGCAAAACCGCCGCGTTCCTGATCTCGATCATCACTCAGCTCCTGCAAACACCGCCGCCGAAAGAACGCTACATGGGCGAACCCCGTGCGCTGATCATCGCGCCGACCCGTGAGCTGGTGGTGCAGATCGCCAAGGACGCCGCTGACCTGACCAAGTACACCGGCCTCAACGTCATGACGTTTGTTGGCGGCATGGACTTCGACAAGCAACTCAAGCACCTCGAAGCGCGCCACTGCGACATTCTCGTCGCGACCCCGGGCCGCTTGCTCGACTTCAACCAGCGCGGCGACGTGCACCTGGACATGGTCGAAGTGATGGTGCTGGACGAAGCCGACCGCATGCTCGACATGGGCTTCATCCCGCAGGTACGCCAGATCATTCGTCAGACGCCGCCAAAGTCCGAGCGCCAGACCTTGCTGTTCTCCGCAACCTTCACCGAAGACGTGATGAACCTCGCCAAGCAATGGACCACCGATCCGTCCATCGTCGAAATCGAAGTCACCAACGTCGCCAGCGAAAACGTCGAGCAACACATCTACGCCGTGGCCGGGGCCGACAAGTACAAACTGCTCTACAACCTGGTCAACGATAATGGTTGGGAGCGGGTGATGGTCTTCGCCAACCGCAAGGACGAAGTTCGCCGCATCGAAGAGCGTCTGGTGCGCGACGGTGTGAATGCTGCGCAGTTGTCCGGCGATGTGCCGCAACACAAGCGCATCAAGACCCTGGAAGGTTTCCGCGAAGGCAAGATTCGCGTGCTGGTCGCCACCGATGTGGCCGGTCGCGGCATTCACATCGACGGCATCAGCCACGTGATCAACTTCACCCTGCCGGAAGTGCCGGACGACTACGTGCACCGCATCGGCCGCACCGGTCGCGCGGGCGCCGATGGCGTGTCGATCAGCTTCGCCGGTGAAGACGACTCCTATCAGTTGCCGTCCATCGAAGAAAAGCTCGGTCGCAAGATCAGCTGCGAAACGCCACCGACGCACCTGCTGCGTGCGGTTGAGCGTAAACGTCCGCAGTAAGAGACGTTTAACCAAAAAGCGCAGCCGGCAACGGACTGCGCTTTTTTTTCACCCGGGATTTGATCGGCGCTTGCGGGAGAAAACTAAAAGTCCATAATGGACAAATAAGTTTATATCCAGACGCCGGAGCCTGACATGTCCACTACGCCCTATGTGATCGACCAGCATCAGGCCCGCGAGCTGCTGGCACGCATCGATGTGCCGCAGATCCTGCGCAAACTGTTCCGAGATCTTGCAGCGGGTAATGCCGTGCAACCGGCGCAACAATTAGTGGAATTCCCCAAGGGTGCCGGCGACTTCATCAATTATCTGGGTGTGCTGGCTGAAGACGGCGTGTATGGCGTAAAGACTTCGCCCTACATCGTTGGCGAGCAAGGTGCGCTGGTGACGGCATGGACCTTGTTGATGTCGATGAAAACCGGCCAGCCGCTCCTGCTCTGCGATGCCGGTGAACTGACCACCGCGCGCACCGCCGCGACCACGGCCGTGGCGGTCGACGCCCTCGCGCCATTGAATGCCACGCGACTGGCGATCATTGGCAGCGGCAAGGTTGCCCAAGCGCATCTGCATTACGTGAAGTCGCTGCGTGACTGGCAGAGCATCAGCCTGTATTCGCCAAGCCTGGCCGCCGACGCGCAGACCCAGGCACTGTTGAAAGCCATTACGCCCAATCTGAAAATTACCGACCGCCGTGAAGCGGCCCTCGCCGAGGCTGATGTGATCATGCTTTGCACCTCGTCCGCCGGGCCGGTGATCGATCCGGCGGAGCTGAGTAAACCGGCGCTGATCACCTCGATCAGCACCAACGCCCCACGCGCCCATGAAGTACCACCGCAGAGCCTCAACGACATGCAGGTGTTCTGCGACTATCGTCTGACCACGCCGGGGTCGGCCGGGGAGATGTTGATTGCCAGTGAACAACATGGCTGGAGCAAGGATTCGATTGTCGGCGACCTCCCCAATCTGCTCAGCGAAAAAGTGCAGCGCCCGGATTACGATCGCCACGTGTTTTTCCGCTCGATTGGTTTGGGGCTGGAAGACATAGCCCTCGCCAATGCGGTTTATCACTTAACCCACTAACGCCAAAAATCCCCTGTGAGAGCGAGCTTGCTCCGGGCGGCGTTCCGACGAATGCGGTTTGACACTCACCGAAGATGTCGACTGATATACCGCTTTCGCGAGCAGGCTCGCTCCCACAGGGAACTAGCGAACGCCTTGATATTGCGTACCCACTGGAGACCTTCATGAGCCAGGCAGATTTCATCATCATCGGCGGCGGGATTGCCGGCGCTTCCACCGGTTTCTGGCTGTCGCCCCACGGCAAAGTGATCGTGCTCGAACGTGAATCGCACCCGGCCTATCACTCCACCGGACGCTCCGCCGCGCTGTTCACCGCCGCTTACGGCACACCGCAAGTGCGCGCGCTGACTCAGGCCAGCCGGGCGTTTTTCGACAATCCCCCAAGCGGCTTCTGCGAGCATCCCTTGCTGACTCCGCGCGGCGAAATGACCGTCGACTTCAGCGGCGACAACGCCGAACTCAACAATCAATACCTCAGCGCCAAAGCCACGGTGCCCGAGATGCAGTTGCTCACTGCCGACGAAGCCTGCGCGCGATTGCCGATCCTGCGTCGAGAAAAGGTCCACGGCGCAATCTACGACCCGAGCGCCAGCGACATCGACACCGATGCCTTGCATCAGGGCTACCTGCGCGGGATCCGTCGCAACAACGGTGAAGTGCATACAGATTGCGAAGTGATCGGCCTGAGCCGTGATGCCGACGGCCTCTGGCACATACAAACCAACGGCCAGACCTTCAGCGCCCCGGTGATCATCAACGCCGCCGGCGCCTGGGCTGACAAGATCGGTGCATTGGCCGGCGCCAAAGCGCTGGGCCTGCAACCGAAACGCCGCGCCGCGTTCATCTTCGCCGGCCCTGAAGGCGTCGACATTCATCACTGGCCGATGCTGGTCAGTCTCGATGAGTCCTTCTATATGAAGCCCGACGCCGGCATGTTCCTCGGCTCGCCGGCCAACGCCGACCCGGTGGAACCGCACGACGTGCAGCCGGAAGAACTCGACATCGCCATGGGCATCTACCAGATCGAAGAAGCCACCACGCTGACCATCCGCCGCCCGACCCGCACGTGGGCCGGGCTGCGCAGTTTTGTCGCGGACGGTGATCTGCTCAGCGGTTTCGATCCGCAGGTGCCCGGGTTGTTCTGGGTGGCGGCGCAGGGCGGTTACGGCATTCAGACGTCGCCAGCGATGGGCCTGGCCAGTGCGGCGCTGGTGCGCGGCCATCCCCTGCCCGAGCACTTGCAGCAGTTTGGACTCGACAGCGCCATGCTCTCCCCCGCCCGCCTCGCCTGACGTCCCTCCGGATGACGCGCCCAACGGATTGCGGCACACTCGCAGCGCCTCCTGCTCACGGAGGCGTTGACGCTGCCTGGAGTTCCACTGTCATGACCGCCCCTGAATTCGACCCGGCCCTGGATAACTTCCGCGCCATCGCCGATGCCATCGCCACGCTGTTCTTTCCCCACGCCGAAGTGGTGCTGCACGATCTGCGCACGCAGAAGGTCGATTACATCGCCAACAACCTGTCCAAGCGCGAAATCGGCGACGACTCGTCGCTGGAAGACATGCTCAGTGAAGATGTCAGCGACCGGAACATCGGCCCGTATGAAAAGCTTAATTGGGATGGTCAGAAGATTCGCAGCTTGAGCAGCGTCCTGCGCGACAGCGAAGGTTTGCCGTTGGCGGTGCTGTGCATCAATCTGAATATTTCGCTGTTCGAGAATGCCAAGGCGGCGCTGGATCTGTTCCTCTCGCCGAGCAAACTGATCCCGCAACCGGACTCACTGTTTCGCGATGACTGGCAGGAGCGCATCAACACCTTCCTCCACGCCTGGCTGCGCGAGCGGCAGTTGAGCCTGAACGTGCTGACCCGCGATCACAAACGCGAACTGGTGCTGGCGCTGCACGCCGAGGGCGCGTTCAAGGGCAAGAGCGCTTCGAACTACGTGGCCAACGTGCTGAACATGGGGCGGGCGACGGTGTACAAGCATTTGAAGGAAATGAAGGGTTAGGATCCAGGATTTGTATTGTCTGGAATGACCTCTTCGCGAGCAGGCTCGCTCCCACAGGGGAATGCATTCCAAATGTGGGAGCGAGCCTGCTCGCAATAGCGGAGTATCAGTCGCCGTAGATATCGGACTTGAAATACTTCTCGGAAATCTTCTGGTACTCGCCGCTCGCACGAATGCCATCAATCGCGCCATTCAACTGGCTGACCAGTTCAGCATTGCCCTTGCGCACCGCAATCCCCGCGCCCTCACCGACGTACTTCGGATCCTTCAGCTCCGGCCCGACAAACGCATAGCCCTTGCCACGCGGCATCGACAAAAAGTCATTCAACGGAATGGTGTCGGCAAAGATCGCATCGAGGCGCCCCGCCGCCAAGTCCATGTAGATCTCTTCGTTGTTGCTATAGCGCTTGACGTTAATGCCCTTCGGCTCGAACACCTCGGTGGCGTAACGATCGGTGGTGGTCGCACGCTGCACGCCGACGTTCTTGCCCTTGAGGCTGGCGTATTGATCGTCAACCGTGGCGCCTTCCTTCATCACCAGTCGCGACGAAGTGAAGTAGTACTTATGAGTGAAATCCACCGACTTCTTGCGGTCTTCGTTGATGGTCATGGATGACAGCGCCATGTCGATCTTCTTCACTTTCAGCGAAGGAATCAGACCATCAAACTCACCTTCGACCCACACACACTTGACCTTCATCTGCGCGCACAGAGCGTTGCCGATGTCGTAGTCGAAACCGACGATTTCGCCTTTGTCGGTTTTCGAAGCGAACGGTGGGTAAGCGGCTTCGATGCCGATGCGCAGGGTTTGCTCGGCGGCGAACACGCTGGCCGAGGCCAACAGGCTCAGGGCCAGACCGGTGATGAGGGGGAGTTTCTTCATGTTCGTTCTCTCGCGGGTTGTTGTTGGTTTGGCAAGATGAAGAAGAGCAGCTGCTAGCAGGGAGCTACGAGCGGCAAGATTGAAGCTTTTTGTACTTTGAAATCCATATTGGACTTATACGTACAAATCGTCAATCGGGCCAGAGAGGCAAGATTGTGGTGATTCAGATGACGCTTCCGCGAGCAGGCTCGCTCCCACAGGGATCTGTAGCGAACACAATATCTGCGTTCATGGAGATCCAATGTGGGAGCGAGCCTGCTCGCGAAGGCGTACTGAGGGACGCTACAGGAATTACTTTTTCCAGCGATCCGCCGCCGCATGATCACTGTCCCGCCCTTCAACCCAACGCGGGCCGTCGCTGGTATTTTCTTTCTTCCAGAACGGTGCACGGGTTTTCAGGTAGTCCATGACGAAGGCGCAGGCATCGAATGCGGCCTGACGATGGGCGCTGGCGGCGCCGACAAACACGATGGGTTCGCCCGGCTCCAGCGCGCCGATGCGATGCAGCACTTCCAGCTTCAGCAGCGGCCAGCGCTGTTCGGCTTCGATGGCGATCTTGCCGAGGGCTTTTTCGGTCATGCCTGGATAGTGTTCAAGAAACATCCCCGCCACATCCAGGCCGTCATTGAAGTCGCGCACGTAGCCGACAAAACTCACCACCGCGCCGACGCCGACATTGGCCGCGTGCATCGCGTTGACTTCAGCGCCCGGATCAAATGGCGTGGCCTGCACACGAATCGCCATGGCTCAGCCTCCGGTCACGGTGGGAAAGAATGCCACTTCGTCGCCATCGACTACCGGCTCGTCGAGCTGGCAGAGGTCTTCGTTACGCGCACACATCAAGTTCTGCTCGCTCAGCACTTCGGCGCCATCACGTTCTGCCAACAGCGCACGCACGTCATCGACGGTGGCAAAGTCGCCTTCAACCTTGACCGAGTCCACACCCAGCGCTTCACGGTAACGGGCGAAAAACTTCACGGTCAGGTTCATGGCTGCTCCGCCTGAAAGTGCCCGCTCTTGCCGCCGACCTTCTCCAGCAGACGCACGCTTTCGATGGTCATGCCGCGATCGACGGCTTTGCACATGTCGTAGATGGTCAGGGCGGCAACGCTGGCGGCGGTCAGCGCTTCCATTTCGACGCCGGTCTGCCCCGACAGCTTGCAGCGGGCAACGATGCGCACGGCGTCTTCGCCTTCGGCACTGAGTTCGACTTTGACGCCGGTGAGCATCAGCGGATGGCACAGGGGAATCAGATCACTGGTTTTCTTCGCCGCTTGAATGCCGGCAATACGCGCCACCGCAAACACGTCACCTTTGGGATGGCCGCCGTTGACGATCATCTGCAGCGTTTCGGGGAGCATGCGCACCAGCGCTTGGGCCGTCGCTTCACGGAACGTCACGGCTTTTTCGGTGACGTCGACCATGTTGGCGCGACCTTGGGAATCGAGATGAGTCAGCACGGGATTACTCCTGATCAGGAGCGGGGATTGTAAACCTGCGGGTCAAATTTCCGCACGCACGATTATCTGAACAGTGAAGAACCTTGTGGGAGCGAGCCTGCTCGCGAAGGCGATGCATCAGGCAACATCGTTGGCGACTGACACAGCGCATTCGCGAGCAGGCTCGCTCCCACAGGGGTTATGCATTTATCCAGAAAAAAACCGGGCGGCTTTAAGGGCCGCCCGGTTTTGGGTGAAAGGTTACAAATGGGTTTCGGCGTATTCCGCCAGAATCGAGCGAGGCACCCCTTGCAGGGTGATGTGCACACCGTTAGGGAAATCCTTGAAGCGTTCGGTCAGGTAGGTCAGCCCGGAGCTGGTCGCGGACAGGTAAGGGGTGTCGATCTGTGCGAGGTTGCCCAGGCACACCACTTTCGAACCGGCGCCGGCCCGAGTGATGATGGTTTTCATCTGGTGCGGCGTGAGGTTCTGGCATTCGTCGATCAGAATCAGGCTCTGCTGGAAGCTGCGACCGCGAATGTAGTTGAGCGATTTGAACTGCAACGGCACTTTGCTGAGGATGTAGTCGACGCTGCCATGGGTGTTTTCATCATCCATGTGCAAGGCTTCGAGGTTGTCGGTGATGGCGCCGAGCCAAGGCTCCATTTTTTCCGCTTCGGTGCCGGGCAGGAAACCGATCTCCTGGTCGAGACCCTGCACACTGCGGGTGGCGATGATGCGGCGATAACGCTTGCTGACCATGGTCTGCTCGATCGCAGCGGCCAGCGCCAGAATGGTTTTACCGGAACCGGCGGCGCCGGACAGGTTGACCAGATGGATGTCCGGATCCAGCAGCGCATACAGCGCCAGGCTCTGATAGATGTCGCGCGGTTTGAGCCCCCACGCCTCTTGGTGCAGCAGCGGTTCCTGATGCAGGTCGAGGATCAGCAGCTTGTCCTCTTCGATCTCTTTGATCCAGCCGACGAAGCCCTGTTCGTCAATGATGAACTCGTTGATGTGCACCGCCGGCAGGTTGTCGATCAGTTGCACCTGGTGCCAGGTGCGGCCGTGGTCCTGACGGGTTTCGACCTTGCTCACGCGGTCCCAGAAGGAGCCGGTCATGTTGTGGTAGCCGTTGGGCAGAAGGGACACGTCGTCGACCAGTTGGTCGGTGCTGTAGTCCTCGGAGGCAATACCGCAAGCGCGCGCCTTGAGGCGCATGTTGATGTCTTTGGTGACCAGCACTACCGGTTTCTTCGGCTCGCGGGTGTGCAGGTCAATCAGTTGGTTGATGATTTTGTTGTCGTTCAGATGCTCGGGCAGAATCAGGTTCGATTCGGCCTGCTTGCTCATCAGAATTGACAGCAAGCCCTTCGGACCGCCCTTGCCGCGCTGGATCGGCACACCCAGTTCGACATCTTCCGGGGACGCATCGCCCAGGGTCTTGTCGATCAGCCGGATGGCCTGACGGCATTCAGCGGCCACGCTGTGATGCCCGCTCTTGAGCTTGTCCAGCTCTTCAAGCACGGTCATCGGGATCGCGACGTGGTGTTCTTCGAAATTCAGCAGGGCGTTTGGATCGTGAATCAATACGTTGGTATCGAGTACATACAGGATTGGCTGGTTGGAGGAAGGGCTACGTCCGTGATCATCCATACTCGGTCACCTATGTCAGAGCCAGTAGACGCAATACCTGGGCGGTGCTGCGCCTCGAAGTGACTGCCGAAATCTCACCTGCGGAGATTCAAGTGACTGCAAACAAACGGGTCTTGGAAGACGCCACCTGTGTTGCAGGTTTCGGCGGTCTGTCTTCGTAATACTCCAAAACCCATGACATAAAAAAGCACTTTGACGGTTTTTTTAAGTTTATTTTGCAAAGTGACGAAAAGCCCTTGGCGGACTCAGTGGACACCGTTAGAGTCGGAAGTCCACCTGCAGCAAATCCCCTGAAAAAATCACCCCAAGCCCAATGTTTCCGGGCTTTTGCCGTTTCTCAGCGAAACGCGTCCTGACAGTCTTCCCAACCGATGCCGCTCTGTGCGGTTTGCGTGATCAGCCACGGCAACGAGGTCTTCACCGCATCCTGTTTCATATTGAAATTGATCACCCCGTGACGCCACAACAGCATCAGGGTCAGCACCCGTTGCGCGCTCGCTGCGCCCTTGAGCTTGCCGGCGCCGTCTTGGGCATCTATGTCCCACAGCGCCACTTGCAGGCCTTGGGCGTTGAAGAAACCTTGCGCGTCAGTGCGTCGTTGGCCTTCCGGCGGGCGGAACAGCGGCACGTAGTTTTCCGGCAGTTTGTTCTTCACCAGATCGGCGCTACGGCGCACCGAATCCTGCCAGTCCTGCCAGTGACTGTGGGAGCGGAACTCCCAGCCCTGCACACCGACGCACTGTTTCGAGAAGCCCGCTTGCAGGCTGGTGACCGAACGATCGGCCAGCCGCGCCTGAATATCCTTGCCCAAGACGAAGAACGTGCCGCTCAGGTTCGACTTGCGCAGGTACTCGGTGAGCCAGTCGGTATTGTCCGGTTGCAGATTCGCGGCGCTGTCGAAAGTCAGCAGAAACAGCCGGTCGTGCATCTCGTCGCCATTGCGCTCGTAGTCGCCGAAACGATCGAATTCGTTGCTGGTTTGCGGCGACAGCGCGGCCTTGCGCATCAACTCGTCGAGATACTGCAAATGGAAGATGCGGCTCGGTTCGGCCCACTTGGTGTAATAACTGTCGTCGCTGACCACGAACTTGGCGGCTTGCTCACGCAGGGTCGGCAAGTCTTCGACGAGGAAGCAGAACGAGGCATCCTGATCGCAGCTTTGCTGGGCGTAGTTGTAGTTGGCCAACAGGCGCTGCCAGAGGCGCTGGCGTAGCTCGTTGATCGCGTCGATATTGACCGTGCGCAGGCCCAGACGCTGCGCCAGTGCGGCGTCGGTCATCGATTCGGTGCCGAGCAGGCCACGGGCGAACATGAGGATTTCTGCCCGCGAGGCGACATCAAACAGAGTCGGGCTGCTCAACTGCTCAGGCCAGGTGCTGCGATCCAGCGTCGCCGCATCGCCCGGCGCCGCCACGGCACCGAAGCTCAACAGCCACGCGGTGAATAAAAGAACAATGCGCAAAGGGATGTCTCCGTAACAAAACCCGCGCGGCACTATAGCTGATCCCACACGATTCCCCTTAGCCACGGATGATCGTTCCCACGCTCTGCGTGGTAGCGCCTCCCCGGACGCTCCGCGTCCAGCTCGACGATGACGCAGAGCGTCACAGGCGGCATTCCCACGCAGAGCGTGGGAACGATCATTGCCCAGCCGTCGATCACCTATGGGCTTGATAGCTGGAGTCAACCCGGACAACCCCCTAGAATCGCCCCCACGATTAAAGGAGACGACTTCATGCTGATGGTGATTTCCCCCGCCAAGACCCTCGATTACGAAACACCGCCGGCGACCCAGCGCTTCACTCAGCCGCAGTATCTCGACCATTCTCAGGAACTGATCCAGCAGCTGCGCGACCTGACGCCGGCGCAGATCAGTGAGCTGATGCACGTGTCCGACAAGATCGGCGGGCTCAACGCCGCGCGTTTCGGCAGCTGGACGCCTGCGTTCACACCGGAAAACGCCAAGCAGGCGCTTCTCGCGTTCAAGGGCGATGTGTACACCGGTCTCGATGCGCAATCCTTCAGCGAAGCCAATTTCGACTACGCGCAAAAACACCTGCGCATGCTCTCCGGTCTTTATGGCCTGCTGCGTCCGCTGGATTTGATGCAACCGTATCGCCTGGAAATGGGCACCAAACTGGCCAACGCCCGTGGCAAAGACCTTTACGCTTTCTGGGGCACGCGCATCAGCGAATGGCTGAACGAAGCCCTGGCCGAGCAAGGTGACGACGTGCTGCTCAACCTGGCCTCCAACGAATACTTCTCGGCGGTCAAACGCACGGCGTTGAACGCGCGGATCATCAACACCGAGTTCAAGGATCAGAAGAACGGCCAGTACAAGATCATCAGTTTCTACGCGAAAAAGGCTCGCGGCCTCATGAGCCGTTTCGTCATCCAGGAAAAAATCAACGATCCGGCCCAGCTCAAGCACTTCGACGTGCAGGGTTATCGTTACAGCGCCGAACAGTCGAAACCCGACAATCTGGTGTTTCTGCGCGATCACGCCCCGGAATAAAGCATGCCCAATGCACGACTCTTTCTTTGAAGAGTCGTGCACCTCGCACGATGTCAAAAATCCCTCGCTCGTTTTCGCCAGTTTAATGGCGCCAGAAATTCTTCCCTGTCTTTTCTAAGATTAGTTTCACTCGACACTGATCATTTTTTTCAGTAGTGGCACCTAAATTTTTTAACGGTAGTGGCACAAAACTATCGACCGCGATCATCTCCCTATCAATAAAGGGCGAAACGGAAAGTGCTATCAAATTGAGACCAGTGCCATCTTCGTCAATATTTCAAGAAATTTCAGATGGCGCGATGAGCGGACTGGAACTATGTCCAAATGCGTAGCTCATACCACCGGTAACGATTCTCGCCGAGTTTGTACGAGATAACTTACGTAGGACAAAAAGCCATGTAACCAAGTTGTCACAGCAACTTGCCTAGATGACTAACTAGTCTGAAAACACACTGAAGGACGGGAGATAGGCAACATCAATATCCCCTACAAGGCCATGGCCGCGCCCCTATAAACGTGCTCGCCTGAGCACCCAACCGCTTGATCTACGGGCCTTTCTCCCGACATCGAGCGCATATGACGAATGCACCAGAGTCTTCCACCAAGAAGATCCGCTGCATAACAGGGCAAGTCATAACTACAAGGCCTGGTTGCGCACATCTTGAGTGCACTTATTTAGACACTCGGAACTTTGTATGCCTGCACACGGCATTGTGGCGCCTGTAAGCCGCACTTTCGAGTGCACTAGTGAACGCTGAACACCATTAACTCCGGCCTTCTAAGGCCTGATATATACAGAGGTAATTGCGATGCGCATCAGCATATTTGGTTTGGGTTACGTTGGCGCAGTATGTGCCGGTTGCCTGTCTGCACGGGGCCATGACGTAGTTGGCGTCGATGTTGCCAAAGACAAGATCGACATGATCAACGCTGGCAAATCCCCCATTGTTGAACCGGGCCTGGGCGAACTTCTGCAACAGGGTATTCAGACCGGTCGTCTGCGTGGCACGACCAACTTCGCCGAAGCGATTCGTGACACCGACCTGTCGATGATCTGCGTCGGTACGCCAAGCAAGAAGAACGGTGACCTCGAACTGAACTACATCGAGGCCGTGTGCCGCGAGATCGGTTTTGTTCTGCGTGAAAAAACCACCCGCCACACCATCGTCGTACGCAGCACTGTACTGCCGGGCACCGTCGCCAACGTGGTGATCCCGATTCTCGAAGACTGCTCGGGCAAGAAGGCCGGTGTCGACTTCGGCGTTGCGGTCAACCCTGAGTTCCTGCGTGAATCCACCGCCATCGCCGACTACGACCTGCCACCGATGACCGTTATCGGCGAGTTCGACAAGGCTTCGGGCGACGTTCTGCAATCGCTGTACGAAGAACTCGACGCACCGATCATCCGCAAGGACATCGCCGTTGCCGAGATGATCAAGTACACCTGCAACGTCTGGCACGCGACCAAAGTGACCTTCGCCAACGAGATCGGCAACATCGCCAAAGCGGTCGGCGTCGATGGCCGCGAAGTGATGGAAGTGGTCTGCCAGGACAAGACCCTTAACCTGTCCCAGTACTACATGCGCCCGGGCTTCGCCTTCGGCGGTTCGTGCCTGCCGAAAGACGTGCGCGCCCTGACCTACCGCGCCGGCTCCCTGGACGTCGAAGCACCGCTGCTCAACTCGCTGATGCGCAGCAACGAATCGCAAGTGCAGAACGCCTTCGACATCGTTGAAAGCCACGACAAGCGCAAAGTCGCCCTGCTCGGTTTGAGCTTCAAGGCCGGCACCGACGACCTGCGCGAAAGCCCATTGGTTGAGCTGGCCGAGATGCTGATCGGCAAGGGTTACGACCTGAGCATCTACGACAGCAACGTCGAGTACGCCCGTGTTCACGGCGCGAACAAAGACTACATCGAGTCGAAAATCCCCCACGTATCGTCCCTGCTCAACGCGGACTTCGATTCGGTGATCGATAACTCCGACGTGATCATCCTCGGCAACCGCGACGAGAAATTCCGTGCCCTGGCCCAACAAGCGCCGCACGGCAAACAGGTCATCGACCTGGTCGGCTTCATGGCCAAAGCCACCGACGCCGGTACTCGCACCGAAGGTATTTGCTGGTAACTCAGCGCCAAGCGACAAGCTTCGAGCTGCAAGTCAAAGCGATTTGCTTGCAGCTCGAAGCTTGCAACTTGAAGCCTCTCTTACCTTCGGATGACGTTGATGAGCAAGCTCAAACATTTTTTTCTGCAATCCGCCGGCTGGCTTTTTTATCTCAGTCTGCTGATGGGCCTGGCCTTGATGCTGCCCACGTCCACATTCGACTCCGAGTCGAAGGACTTCATTTTCCTGATTGGCGCCGTGGGTATCTGGCGCTACTCGATGGGTGCAACGCACTTTGTGCGCGGCATGATTTTTCTCTACATCGTTTACCCGCACCTGCGCCGCAAAGTGCGCAAGCTGGGTAAAGCGGCGGACCCGTCGCATGTGTTCCTGATGGTCACCAGTTTCCGTATCGACGCGCTGACCACGGCGCAGGTCTACAGCTCGGTGATCCGCGAAGCCATCGACTGCGAACTGCCGACCACCGTGGTCTGCTCGATCGTCGAAATGTCCGATGAGCTGCTGGTCAAGGCGCTGTGGGCGCGGATGAATCCACCCGACCGCGTCAAGCTCGACTTCGTGCGCATTCCCGGCACCGGCAAACGTGATGGCCTGGCCTACGGTTTCCGCGCGATTTCCCGTCACCTGCCGGACGACCGCGCCGTGGTGGCCGTGATCGATGGCGACACCGTGCTCGGCGAAGGAACCGTGCGCAAAACAGTGCCGTGGTTCCAGCTGTTCGGCAACGTCGGCGGCCTGACCACCAACGAATTCTGCGAAGTGCGCGGCGGCTACATCATGAGCGAATGGCACAAGCTGCGTTTCGCCCAGCGCCACATCAACATGTGCTCGATGGCCCTGTCCAAGCGCGTACTGACCATGACTGGCCGTATGTCGGTGTTCAAAGCGTCCGTGGTGACCAATCCGGAATTCATCGCCGACGTTGAAAGCGACTCGCTGCAACACTGGCGTCTGGGCCGCTTCAAGTTCTTGACCGGCGACGACAAGTCGAGCTGGTTCAGCCTGATGCGTCTGGGCTACGACACCTTTTACGTGCCTGATGCGGCGATCAACACCGTTGAACACCCGCCGGAAAAGAGCTTCATCAAGGCCAGCCGCAAACTGATGTTCCGCTGGTACGGCAACAACCTGCGCCAGAACTCGCGAGCGCTGGGCCTGGGTGTGAAACGCCTCGGCGCCTTCACGTCGGTGGTGCTGTTCGACCAGCGCGTATCGATGTGGACCTCTTTGCTCGGCCTGACCGTGGCGATCATCGCCAGCTTCAAATACGGCACCGCGTTCATCCTGGTTTATCTGCTGTGGATCGGCATCACCCGCCTGATCCTGACCCTGCTGTTGTCGTGCTCCGGTCACCGCATCGGCCCGGCTTACCCAGCGATTCTTTATTACAACCAGATCGTCGGCGCGCTGGTGAAGATCTACGTGTTCTTCCGCCTCGACCAACAATCCTGGACGCGCCAACCCACATCCCTGACCCGTGATCTCGCCAGCTTTCAACGTTGGTTCAACACCTGGTCGTCTCGGACCATGACCTTCTCCGCCGGCAGCATTTTCGTCGCCGTGCTGCTGATGATGGTCTGACCCGCCCCTATTGAATTAACAAGGAAATCGCCCCTATGAATACCGCCGTCAACGCCAACGTAGTGCATGAATCCGAAGCCCAGCGCCAACACGCCCGTGTGAAAATCCCGGCCAAACTGCGTTTCTTCGGTCCCGACCGGACACCGGTTGAAGCGCGGGTTCTCGACCTGTCCGCCGGTGGTCTGGCGTTCAACGCCGGGCAAATGCCGCTGACCATCGGCGAGGTGTACAAGGCGCGTCTGCAATTCGTCATCGACAACCTCGGCTTGGCGATGGACGTTGAACTGCAAGTGCGTTCCTACGACCGCCCGACCGGCCGCGTCGGTTGCCAGTTCCAGAACCTCGAGCAGCAGGACATTTCCACCCTGCGCCACTTGATCACTTCGCACCTGGCCGGCGACATCGTCAGCATCGGTGAAGTGCTGGCGACCCTGCAGCGCGATAACTTCACCAAGGCGCGCAAGGTCAAGGACGGCGGCTCTGGCATGACCCCGTTCGGTCGCTTGAAGGCCGTGACGTTCAGCGCCGGTGTGTTTGTCATCGGTCTGGTTGCGGCGGGTTTCATTTTCAAATCGGTGTACGGCATGTACTTCGTCAGCCACGCGCAGGCCGGCCTGGTCAGCGTGCCGGGGATGAACATCACCATGCCGCGCGACGGCACCGTGCAGAGTCTGGTCAAGTCCGACGGCGTCGCCGCGAAGGGCGCGCCACTGGCGACCTTCAGCACCAGCATGCTCGACGTCCTCAAGGGCCATCTGGAAGAAGATCAACTGTCCCCGGCCAAGGTTGAAGAACTGTTCGGCAAGCAAATGACCGGCACCCTGACTTCGCCGTGCGATTGCACCGTGGCCCAGCAACTGGTGGCTGACGGTCAATACGCGAGCAAGGGCGACGTGATTTTCCAACTGGTGCCGCGCAACACCCTGGCCAACGTTGATGCGCGCTTCTCCTATCGCCAGTTCGGCGACGTGCGCCCGGGTACTCCGGTGAGCTTCCAGATCGCCGGCGAAGACAAGACCCGCACCGGCAAGATCGTCAGCAGCACCAGCCTGAAAAGTGAAGACCTGTCCTCCGACATCCGCGTGCAGATAAAGCCTGACGAGCCGCTCGACAGCAGCCTCGCCGGTCGCCCGGTGGAAGTGAACAGCGACCGTGGTCCGAACCTGAACTGGCTGATCGACAAAGCCATGGCTGCCGGTCTTTAAGTCGAGGACATGCCTGTGACTACTCATATCTTCAACACACCGCTGACCCTGTGGGAGCGAGCCTGCTCGCGAAAGGGTCAGCACGGTTTGTCTGATGTACCGAGTCGACTGCTTCGCGAGCAGACTCGCTCCCACATGGGACTAGTGGTGTGCTCGCTGGCGCTGGCAGTGTCTCTGGCCGGTTGTGCCGGCCTGCCCGATCAGCGTCTGGCCAACGAAGCGCTCAAGCGTGGCGACACCGCCACCGCCGCGCAGAATTATCAGCAACTGGCCGATCTCGGTTACAGCGAGGCGCAAGTCGGTCTGGCCGATATCCAGGTCGACAGCCGCGACCCTGAGCAAATGAAACAGGCCGAAGCGACTTACCGCGCCGCCGCCAGTGTTTCGCCGCGTGCTCAGGCGCGTCTGGGCCGCTTGCTGGTGGCCAAACCGGGTTCCACCGAAGCCGAGCATCAGGAAGCCGAAAGCCTGCTGAAAAAAGCCGCCGCCAATGGCGAAGGCAACACGTTGATCCCGCTGGCGATGCTGTACCTGCAATACCCGCACAGCTTCCCCAACATCAACGCCCAGCAGCAGATCGATCAGTGGCGCAAATCCGGTTACCCGGAAGCGGGTCTGGCCCAAGTGCTGCTGTATCGCACCCAAGGCACCTACGACCAGCATCTGGATGACGTGGAAAAGATCTGCAAAGCCGCGATCAACACCACCGACGTCTGCTACGTCGAACTGGCCACCGTGTACCAGAAACGCGCGCAGCCTGAGCAACAAGCCGAGCTGATCAAGCAGATGCAGGCCGGTTACAGCCGTGGCACCGTCACCGCACAGCGCGTCGATTCCGTGGCCCGTGTACTGGCCGATTCGACCCTGGGCAAGCCCGACGAAAAAACCGCGCAGTCGCTGCTTGAGCCGATCGCTCCGGGCTACCCGGCGTCGTGGGTCACCCTCGCGCAATTGCTTTACGACTATCCCGAACTGGGCGACGTCGATCAGATGATGAAGTACCTCGACAACGGCCGCGCCGCCGACCAGCCGCGCGCCGAACTGTTGCTGGGCAAGCTCTACTACGAAGGCAAAATGGTCCCGGCCGACGCCAAAGTCGCCGAAGAACATTTCCAGAAAGCCGTTGGCCGCGAAGTCGCCGCCGACTACTACCTCGGCCAGATCTATCGCCGAGGCTACCTCGGCAAGGTCTATCCGCAGAAAGCGCTCGACCACTTGCTGACCGCTGCGCGCAACGGCCAGAACAGCGCCGATTTCGCCATCGCCCAGCTGTTTTCCCAAGGCAAGGGCACCCAGCCCGACCCGGTCAACGCCTACGTCTTCAGCCAACTGGCCAAGGCGCAAAACACCCCGCAAGCCGATGAGCTGGCGACCACCCTCGCCGCGCAATTGCCGCCCGAGCGTCTGGCCGAAGCCCAACGTCTGCTGCAACAGGAGCAAGCCAGCCGTGGCGCTCTGAACCAGAACACGCTGCAACTGCACGCCCTGCAAGAAGAAGACGGCGAGGAAAAATTATGAAGTTGAACCCATTCGTGAAGGCCGGTATTGGCCTCACTTTCGCGCTGATCTGGTCTTGCCCGACACTGGCCGCGATGACTGAAACCAAGAACTTCGGCCTCGAAGTTAAAGTCACCGGCCAGTCCGAAGACGACCGCGACCTCGGCACCGCCAGCGGCGGCGACGTCAACGGCGTCGGCCTCGACCTGCGTCCGTGGATCTACGGCGAAAGCGGCGCGTGGAGCGCTTACGCCATGGGCCAGGCCGTGACCTCGACCGACATCATCGAAACCGACACCCTGCAACAATCCGACGGTGAACAAACCACCGACAGCGGTGATCGCAAAACCAAGAAAAACTACCTGGCGATGCGCGAGTTCTGGGTCGGCTACAGCGGCCTCACCCCGTACCCGGGCGAAATGTTCAAGTTCGGTCGCCAGCGTCTGCGCAATGACGACGGCCAATGGCGCGACACCAACATCGAAGCGCTGAACTGGACCTTCGACACCACCCTGCTGCGCGCCAACGCCGGTGTCGCCGAACGCTTCAGCGAATACCGCACCGACCTCAAAGAGCTGGCGCCGAAAGACAAGGATCGCCTGCACGCCTACGCCGACGCCGCTTACCAGTGGACGCCGGGGCAATGGGTCGGGATTCGCGGTCATCACACCCACGATGACGGAAAACTCGATTACGCCGAACCGGGTGTGGCGCGCGACTCGCTGGATAAAACCGAGAACGGCGACATCAGCTGGCTCGGCCTGACCGCCGACAGCGACGCCTACAACTGGCGCAACACCAACACCGTCAATTACTGGGGCAGCATCACCGGCATGAGCGGCGACCGCGACACGGTCAACGCGCTGAATGCCGACGGGTCGCGCCCGGCACAAGCCAAGCGCAGCGATGACGTCAACGGCTGGGCCACCGACATCGGTGTACGTCTGCGCCTCGATCCGCAATGGCAAGTCGGCGGTGCCTATGCCCGCGCCAGCGCCGATTACGAGCAGAACGGTCTGGAGAGCAACCGCTCCAACTACACCGGCACGCGTTCGCGCGTTCACCGTTTCGGCGAAGCGTTCCGTGGCGAAATGAACAACATGCAGACCGCGACCCTGTTCGGTTCGTGGATGGTCAACGACGAATACGACGCCAGCCTGATCTACCACAAATTCTGGCGCGTCGACGGCAACAAGCCAGTCGGCAGCAACGGCATCAACGCCGTGGAAAACAACACCGACGACGTCACCGGCGCGATCCTTTCCAGCACCTCGCTGCCGCTTGAAGACGGCAACAAGGATCTCGGTCAGGAGATGGACCTGGTCGTCACCAAGTACTTCAAGCAAGGCCTGTTGCCGGCGGCGTTGAGCCAGTCGATCGACGAGCCTTCGGCCCTCGTGCGCTTCCGTGGCGGTGTATTCAAACCGGGCGATGCCTACGGCAAGCAGGTTGATTCGTACATGCACCGCGCGTTCATCGACGTGATCTGGCGCTTCTGATGCAAACCGCCAAGGGAGTGCCCGACATGATCAGCACCAGGATAGGCTCACTCAGCCTGCTGGCCGGCGCGATGCTGCTGGCCAGCGCCGGCGCCTTCGCCAGCGTGGAACCGGCGGCCCCTCAATCGGGCAAGCCGGCCACCGTGGCCAAAGAGCTGCAACAAGCCAAGACCTACACCGTCAGCAGCGCGCCAACCGACGCGCTGAATCTGGCCGCGCCGAAATTGCCTGACCTGTCCGGCTTCACCGCCGAAGCCGCTGCGGCGAAAATCGTCCGCAGCAAACCGGGCAAGATCAGCGTGCGCCGGATGATGCAGGAAGACGCGCTGAAGGACTTTATCGGCGGCGACAACAAGATGGCCGAATGGGTGGTGCGTCAGCACGGCATCCCGCAGGCGATCTTCGTCGACGACGGCTACATCAACCTCAAGGATCTGGCGAAGAAGCTGCCCAAGCAGTACTTCAGCGAGACCTCGCCGGGCGTGTACCTGTCGAAGCTGCCAATCGTCGTCGGCCGTAAAGGCATCCTCGAAATCGACGGCCAGACCCAGGAACTGCGCCTGTCGCAAGAGGCCGGCTCGTTCCTGGTCAACGACGGTCAGTTGTTCGTGCGTGATACCAAGATCACTGGCTGGCGCGAGAAGGACAAAGGCCCGGCAACCTTCCGTTCGCCGAAGGAATTCCGCCCGTTCCTGCTCGCCTGGGGTGGCACCGAGACCTATATCGTCAACAGCAAGATGGCCAGTTTCGGTTACGCCAACAGTAAGTCGTACGGCGTGAGTATTTCCCAGTACACGCCGAACATGGCCAAGGTGCTCAAGCGTCCTGAACCGACAGGCTGGATCGTCGGCTCCGAGTTCTCCGACATGTGGTACGGCTTCTACTGCTACGAGACCCGCGACTTCGTGGTCAAGGGCAACACCTACAAAGACAACATCGTTTACGGCATCGACCCGCACGACCGTTCCCACGGCCTGATCATTGCCGAGAACACCGTGCACGGCACGAAGAAGAAGCACGGGATCATCATTTCCCGTGAGGTCAACGACAGCTTCATCTTCAACAACAAGAGCTTCGACAACCACCTCTCGGGCCTGGTGATCGACCGGAACAGCGTCAACAACATCATTGCCTACAACGAGATCTACAAGAACCACACCGACGGCATCACGCTTTACGAGTCCGCCGACAACCTGCTGTGGGGCAACAAGGTCATCAGCAACAAGCGCCACGGCATCCGCATTCGTAACAGCGTGAACATTCGCCTCTACGAAAACGTCGCCATGGCCAACGGTTTGACTGGCGTTTACGGCCACATCAAAGACCTCACCGACACCGACCGTGACATCAAGCTCGACCCGTTCGATGCGCAGGTGTCGCTGATCGTCGTTGGCGGTGAACTGGCGGCCAACGGCAGCGGCCCGCTGTCGATCGATTCGCCTTTGAGCGTCGAGCTGTATCGCGTGTCGATGCTGGCGCCGACCAAATCCAGCGGCATCAGCTTCAACGGCATCCTCGGCGAGCGCCAGGATGAAATTCTCGACCTGTTGGTGCGCCAGCAGAAAGCCGTGCTGATCGACCCTGTCGAACGCCAGACCGAAATGCAGGACTGAGGATAATTTTATGCACCCACACTTGATCAAATTACTCAGCCTGTCGGCCCTGACCGTGGGCATTCTCGCGGCCAGCAACGGCGCCCGTGCCGATGAAAGCGCTGCCGCCACGCCGCCGAAGTTCAGCGCCGAACCGTGCTGCAACCTGTGCCCGGCTGCCCATGACGCGAAGAACTACACCACGCGTTATCAGCAGAACTTCACCACCCTGGTGCAGGCACAAGGCGACTGGTTGTTCCGGACGCAGGAAGACCTGCGCACCGAGTTCGACACCACCCCGGCAGGTTACAAACGTCTGCAACAACTGCACGATGCGTTCAAGGCCAAAGGCGTTGAGCTGGTGATCGTTTACCAGCCGACCCGTGGCCTGGTGAACCGCAACAAGCTCAACCCGCAGGAAAAAGCCGCGTTCGATTACGAGAAAGCGCTGGGCAACTACAAGACCATGCTCGGCCGTTTCGCCAAGATGGGTTACGTCGTGCCGGACCTGTCGCCGCTGACCAACGAATCGCTGCCGGACACCCTGCCCGCTCACGACTTCTACTTCCGTGGCGACCAGCACTGGACGCCATACGGCGCGCAGCGCACGGCGAAAATCGTTGCCGAGAAGGTCAAGCAGATCCCGGCCTTCGCCGACGTGCCCAAGCGTGAATTCGAAACCAAGCGCTCCGGGCGCATGGGCAAGACCGGCACCCTGCACAACATGGCCGGGCAACTGTGCGGCACCAGTTACGCGATTCAGTACATGGATCAGTTCACCACCGAGCCTAAGGGCGAGGCCGGTGATGGCGACCTGTTCGGTGATTCCGGCAATCCGCAAATCACCCTCGTCGGCACGTCGCACAGCGGCAAGAACTACAACTTCGCCGGCTTCCTCGAAGAGGCCATCGGCGCTGACATTCTCAACGTCGCCTTCCCCGGCGGCGGTCTGGAAGGTTCGATGTTGCAGTACCTCGGCAGCGACGAATTCCAGAAGACTCCGCCGAAAATTCTCATCTGGGAATTCTCGCCGCTGTACCGCCTCGACCAGGAAACCATCTATCGCCAGATGATGTCCCTGCTCGACAACGGCTGCGAAGGCAAAGACGCCCAGATGACCGCGAGCACCACGCTCAAGCCGGGCGGCAAACAAGAACTGCTGGTCAACAGCAAGAACCTGAACCTGCAGAACAGCAGCCATCAGGTCGACATCCGCTTCGCCGATCCTTCGGTGAAAACCCTGCAAGCCACCCTCTGGTACATGAACGGTCGCCACGAGGACATCAAGATCGAGAAACCGGAAACCTCCGACACCGACGGTCGTTTCGCCTTTGAGCTGCGCACGGACGAAGACTGGGCCTCGCAAAACCTGCTGGCGGTCGAAGTTCAGGGCCCGGAAGCGGGCACCGCGCCACAAAAAGTCGAAGCGAAAATCTGCAAACGCAACGTATTCCCGGGCGCTGGGCCACAAACCGCTCAGGTCGGGCAATGAGGTCTGCTATGCGAAATCCGAAACTCAAAAATCTGTTGGCACCGACGCTGCTGAGCCTGGCGATGTTCGCCGGGGCGACTCAGGCCGCCGCGCCACTGCGTCCACCTCAGGGCTATTTCGCGCCTGTGGATAAATTCAAGACCGGCGACCACAGCGAAGGCTGTGATGCGATGCCGGCGCCGTACACCGGCCCGCTGCAATTTCGCAGCAAATACGAAGGCTCGGACAAGGCCCGTTCGACCCTGAACGTGCAGTCGGAAAAGGCCTTCCGCGACACCACCAAAGACATCACCACGCTGGAACGCGGCACCGCCAAACGAGTAATGCAGTTCATGCGCGACGGTCGTCCGGAGCAGCTCGATTGCACGCTGAACTGGCTGACCGCGTGGGCCAAGGCCGATGCGTTGATGTCCAAAGACTTCAACCACACCGGCAAGTCGATGCGCAAATGGGCGCTGGGCAGCATGGCCTCTTCCTACATTCGCCTGAAATTCTCCGATTCGCATCCGCTGGCGCAGCATCAGCAGGAAGCGCAGGTGATCGAGGCGTGGTTCAGCAAAATGGCCGATCAGGTGGTCAGTGATTGGGACAACCTGCCGCTGGAAAAAACCAACAACCACTCTTACTGGGCTGCCTGGTCGGTGATGGCGACCTCGGTCGCGACCAACCGCCGCGATCTGTTTGATTGGGCGGTGAAGGAATACAAGGTTGGCGCCAATCAAGTTGATGCCGATGGCTTCCTGCCGAACGAACTCAAGCGCCAGCAACGCGCCCTCGCCTATCACAACTACGCCCTGCCGCCGCTGGCGATGATCGCCAGTTTCGCCCAGGTCAACGGTGTGGATTTGCGTCAGGAAAACAATGGCGCGCTGAAGCGTCTGGGTGATCGGGTGTTGTCGGGGGTGAAAGACCCGGATGAATTCGAGAAGAAGAACGGCAAAGAGCAGGACATGACCGACTTGAAAGAGGACATGAAATTCGCCTGGCTCGAACCGTTCTGCACCCTCTACACCTGTGCGCCGGATGTCATCGAGAAGAAGCGCGGCATGCAGCCGTTCAAGACCTTCCGCCTCGGCGGCGACCTGACCAAGGTCTACGACCCGTCCCATGAAAAGGGCAACAAAGGCAGTTAGTCGCTGATCGTTCCCACGCTCTGCGTGGGAATGCAGCACGGGACGCTCTGCGTCCCAAAGCGTGACGCAGAGCGTCACAAGAGGCATTCCCACGCAGAGCGTGGGAACGATCACACCCCTCCACTACCACGGGGGGTTTGGGGGGGCTTTGGCCCTTGACTGTTGGTTCAAACATGGAGAGATCGGGATGGTATTTTCATCCAACGTGTTCCTGTTTCTGTTCTTGCCGATCTTTCTCGGCTTGTACTACTTGAGCGGGCAACGCTATCGCAACCTGCTGCTGCTGATTGCCAGCTACGTGTTCTATGCCTGGTGGCGTGTGGACTTCCTCGCGCTATTCGCCGCCGTCACGCTGTGGAACTACTGGATCGGCCTCAAAGTCGGTGCCGCCGGTGTGCGGACCAAACCGGCGCAGCGCTGGCTGCTGCTCGGTGTCGCGGTGGATCTGTGCATCCTCGGCTACTTCAAGTACGCCAACTTCGGCGTCGACAGCATCAACGCGATGATGACGTCGGTCGGTCTTGAGCCGTTCATCCTTACCCACGTGCTGCTGCCGATCGGTATCTCGTTCTACATTTTCGAATCGATCAGCTACATCATCGACGTGTATCGCGGCGACACCCCGGCCACGCGCAACCTGATCGACTTCGCCGCCTTCGTAGCGATCTTCCCGCACTTGATTGCCGGCCCGGTGCTGCGTTTCCGCGACCTCGCCGACCAGTTCAACAACCGCACGCACACCCTCGACAAGTTCTCCGAGGGCTGCACGCGGTTCATGCAGGGTTTCATCAAAAAGGTCTTTATCGCCGACACCCTCGCGGTGGTCGCCGACCATTGTTTCGCCCTGCAAAACCCGACCACTGGCGATGCCTGGCTCGGCGCACTGGCGTACACCGCGCAGCTGTATTTCGACTTCTCCGGTTACAGCGACATGGCCATTGGTCTGGGCCTGATGATGGGTTTCCGCTTCATGGAAAACTTCAAACAGCCGTACATCAGCCAGTCGATCACCGAGTTCTGGCGCCGCTGGCACATCAGCCTGTCGACCTGGCTGCGTGACTATCTGTACATCACCCTCGGCGGTAACCGTAAAGGCACGCTGATGACCTATCGCAACCTGTTCCTGACCATGCTCCTCGGTGGTCTGTGGCACGGCGCGAACATCACCTACATCGTCTGGGGCGCCTGGCACGGCATGTGGCTGGCGATTGAAAAAGCGCTGGGCCTGAACACCTCGCCACGCAGCCTCAACCCGATCCGCTGGGCGCTGACCTTCCTGCTCGTGGTCATGGGCTGGGTGATCTTCCGCGCAGAGAACCTGCACGTTGCCGGTCGTATGTACGGCGCAATGTTCAGCTTCGGTGAATGGTCGCTGTCGGAACTCAATCAGGCCAGCCTCACCGGTCTGCAAGTGGCGACCCTCGTGGTGGCGTACGTAACGCTGGCGTTCTTCGGTCTGCGCGATCTGTACACCAACCAGCCGCCGGCCAAGACCAAACCTGAAGTCAACGTTGAGGCCAACGGCCCTGCCACGGCAACTCCGGGAATGATCAAAGCAGCGCCTGGCGAAAACCCGGCAAGCATCCACGAGCCAGGCTACACCGTGGGCGTCGAAGCCCAGGTGCAACCGGCCTACTGGAGCGCGGACTGGTCCCGTTATGTGATGCGCGGCCTGATCCTGCTGCTGTTCATCGCCTCGATTCTCAAACTCTCGGCGCAAAGCTTCTCGCCGTTCCTTTACTTCCAGTTCTGAGGGATCTGACATGACCCGCTCATTACGCATCTTCTACATCGCCCTGTTCCTGGTGACCCTGTTGGTCCTTGGTCTGTGGTCGGTTCGCAGCTTTTTCGGCTTCAGCACCAATGCCGAGGCGACCGTGCTCAACGGCCGTTGGACCAAGGCTGTGGAAACGCACTACGACGATCAATTCCCGATCAAGCGTCTGGGCACCAACCTCTGGGCCGCGCTGGATTTCAAACTGTTCAACGAAGGTCGTCCGGGCGTGGTGCTCGGTCGCGATCAGTGGTTGTACAGCGATGAGGAATTCAACCCGATCGTCAACGAAGAGCTGAACCTGCAAGGCAACTACGCGCTGGTCGAAGGCGTGCGCCAGACCCTGAAAGAGAAAGGCGTGAAACTGGTGATGGCGATCGTGCCGGCCAAGGTTCGTCTGTACCCGGAGCATCTGGGTGAAGTGAAACCTTCGAGCATCCACGAAAATCTCTATCAGGATTTCCATGCTCGTGTAGCCGCCGACAAGATCCTCGCCCCTGACCTGCTCAAGCCGTTCCAGCAGGCCAAGCAGAGCGGTGAACAAGTGTTCCTGCGCACCGACACGCACTGGACGCCGGAAGGCGCCGAGATCGCGGCCAACACGCTGGCGAAAACCATCGCCGACAAGTTCCCGCTCAGCGGCGAGCCGCAGCGCTTCGTCACCACGCCAGCCGAGAAGGTCACGCACAAGGGCGATCTGCGCTTGTTCCTGCCGCTCGATCCGCTGTTCGAAAACCTGATGCCGGCGCAAGAGCCCCTGCAAAAGCGCAACACCGTCGCGGCCGGCGATCAGCCTGCCGGTGACGACGCGCTGTTCGCCAGCAATGAAGTGCCGGTGGCACTGGTCGGCACCAGCTACAGCGCCAACCCCAACTGGAACTTCGTCGGTGCACTGAAACAAGCGCTGCACAGCGACGTGGTGAGCTACGCCGAAGACGGCCACGGCCCGATCCTGCCGATGCTCAGCTACCTGAAAAGCGATGACTTCAAGAACAGCCCGCCACAGGTGCTGATCTGGGAGTTTCCTGAACGTTATCTGCCTGTGAACAACGAAATCGGCGACGCCGACCCGCAGTGGGTCGCAGAGCTTAAACAAGCCGGCGCGCGCCAACAAAACGTAGCAATCAACACTAAATCCGAGACGCCCGATCGGGCGCAAAACTGAAAGAGAGGTACACCATGACTTTCACTACTACTCCTCGTCGTCTCGCAAAACGCATTGCACTGGTTGCAGGTCTGAGCGTGTTGTCGGTTCAAGCTTTCGCCGGTGGTGACGCCGCGCTGTACGGCCCGACCGCACCGAAAGGCTCGACCTTCGTGCGTGTCTACAACGCCAGCAACGCTGAAGTCAGCGCCACTGTCGGCAGCACCAACCTGAGCGACGTTGCGCCACTGGCCAGCAGCGATTTCAGCTTCATGCCGGGTGGTGATTACAGCGCCAAGGTCGGCAGCCAGACCCTGCCGGTGAAACTCGCCGGTGACCACTACTACACCCTGGTCAACAACGCTTCCGGCGCGCCGCAACTGATCGAAGAACCGCCGTTCAAGAACAAGCAGAAATCCCTGGTGCGCGTGCAGAACCTCAGCGACAAACCGCTGACCCTGAAGACCGCTGACGGCAAGACCGACGTGGTGCCGAACGTGGCCGCCAAGGGCCGTGGCGAACGTGAAATCAACCCGGTGAAAGTCAGCCTGGCGCTGTACGAAGGTGACAAGAAAGTCGGCGACGTAAAACCAGTCGCCCTTGAGCGCGGTGAAGCAGCGGTGCTGTACGTCACCGGCAGCGGCAGCAGCCTGTCGCCAGTCTGGGTGAAACGCCCGGTATCGACTCGCTAACAAATTTTCCGAACTGACGCAGTCCCCCATGTGGGAGCGAGCCTGCTCGCGAATACGGTCTGACATCCAACATCAATGTCGACTGATACGCCGCTTTCGCGAGCAGGCTCGCTCCCACCCTTGACCGGGTTGTCAGTTCGGGTACGAAACAAAAACAAGAGTGAAACGACACAGCGTTCGTGCCTCTAACCAATCGATTTTATGGAGTAAACAATATGATTCCGGTGATCTTGTCAGGTGGTAGCGGTTCACGTCTTTGGCCGCTTTCGCGTAAGCAGTTTCCCAAGCAATTCCTCGCCCTGACCGGCGAACACACATTGTTCCAGCAGACCCTCGAGCGTCTGGTGTTCGAAGGCATGGACACCCCGATCGTGGTCTGCAACAAGGATCACCGCTTCATCGTCAACGAGCAGTTGGCCAATCGCAATCTCGAATGCCAGCGCATCCTCATGGAACCGTTCGGCCGCAACACCGCGCCGGCCGTGGCGCTGACCGCGATGATGCTGGTCAACGAAGGCCGTGATGAGTTGATGCTGGTGCTGCCGGCCGACCACGTGCTGGAAGACCAGAAAGCCCTGCAACGCGCCCTCGCCCTCGCCACCGTCGCTGCCGAAAACGGCGAAATGGTCCTGTTCGGCGTGCCGGCGACCAAACCGGAAACCGGTTACGGCTACATCAAATCCACCGGCGATTCGCTGCTGCCCGAAGGCGTCAGCCGCGTGTCGCACTTCGTCGAAAAACCTGACGTCAAACGCGCCACCGAGTACGTTGCGTCCGGCGGTTACTACTGGAACAGCGGCATGTTCCTGTTCCGCGCCAGCCGCTTCCTCGAAGAGCTGAAAAAGCACGATCCAGACATCTACGACACCTGCCTGCTGACCCTTGAGCGCAGCGAGCAGGACAACGACACCGTGACCTTCGACGAAGCCACCTTCGCCTGCTGCCCGGACAACTCCATCGACTATTCCGTGATGGAAAAAACCCAGCGTGCCTGCGTGGTGCCGCTGACCGCAGGCTGGAGCGACGTGGGTTGCTGGTCGTCACTGTGGGAAGTCAACGAGAAAGACGCCAACGGCAACGTCAGCAAAGGCGACGTGGTGATTCAGGACAGCAAGAACTGCATGATCCACGGCAACGGCAAACTGGTGTCGGTGATCGGTCTGGAAAACATCGTTGTGGTCGAAACCAAAGACGCCATGATGATTGCCCACAAGGACTCGGTTCAGGGCGTCAAGCAGATGGTCAACACGCTCAACGAGCAGGGCCGCAGCGAAACCCAGAACCACTGCGAAGTCTATCGTCCGTGGGGCTCGTACGATTCGGTGGACATGGGCGGACGTTTCCAGGTCAAGCACATCTCGGTGAAACCGGGCGCCTGCCTGTCGCTGCAGATGCACCACCACCGCGCCGAACACTGGATCGTGGTCAGCGGCACTGCCGAAGTGACCTGCGATGACAACGTGTTCCTGCTCTGCGAAAACCAGTCGACCTATATCCCGATCGCCTCGGTCCATCGTCTGCGCAACCCGGGTAAGATCCCGCTGGAAATCATCGAAGTCCAGTCGGGTTCGTACTTGGGTGAAGACGATATCGAACGCTTCGAAGATATCTATGGCCGCTCCACCCCGATCGAACGCGGCGTGTCGGTGAAGACCATCGCCCAGTAATGATCGGCAACGCTCAGTAAAACAAGAAGCCCCCGTCCAGCCCACTGCGTCCCCTATCCGCAGCGGGTTGGGCGGGGGCTTTTTTCTACCCGAAATTAGAGCCTCGACGCGGACGGTTGTCGAAACCGTCTTCCAGGTCGCTGTGGATAAGATCCGCTGATGGCTGCGCGAACGCCGTAAAAAACAGTTGCTGCGCCAGAGGGCTTGGCGTTTCCGGGGGCGGTGCGAACGGCGACGGTTGATGGGTGGCCGTCATTGAACCGATGTTCCGCGCAACGCCATCTGGTGAACGTGACCTCGGCGAAGCGAAGGTCGCGGGTGTCGTCAATTGCCGATACTGCATAGTCGTCTGGGCTTCGGACATTTCCATCAGGTTGCCAACCGTGCGACTTACCGCGCCCACGACTTGTGCCGCCGGATGCCTCGTACCGCTCAATAGTTTGCCCCCCCACTGGAATGTCGACGCCACGGTTCCTCGCCTTTGCGCAAGCACTCGCGGGTCTTCGACCGGACTGTTGAATGCGACCGAAAGGGGACCCATGATCTGGCTGGTGGCTTTCTCGCCCACCAACTTGTGCATGACGGAGGAAATCATCTCGCCAGCGTGATACATCACCGGCCCGGACGGCGGAGAAGTCTGGGTTCTGGCGGCGGCAAGCACGTGCGCCTGATGAGTGTTGAGCGGCGAATTACCCTGACGACCCAGCTCCTCAAGTGCAATGGGGATGGCCTGACGATACGCCTGAACTCGCGGATCGGGGTCATTGGCATAAAAATTACGTACGGGTTGCATGCCATCTGCCTGGAAGGCATTCACGAGACCGCGATCCGCCAAATCCCGATACGTCCGGTCTTTCGGTTTTGGGTCGGGATCCAGCCCATCGGGATCCAGATAAAACAGCGGGTTGTTGCGCATCGCACGATAACGGTTCGGCCCGTCGACCGCCCCGGCGGGATCAGGATTGAGCCAGCGCTGCAACCACGGGATGTAATAACGAAAGCCATAGTCATACAGCCCCGTCGCATCGCGTTCCTTGCCAGTGTAGCGAACGGTTCGGTAGCTGGCCTCGCAGGCTTGATGCCATGCCGTTGCTCCGAACGGATAGAAGACTTCGCGACTGATGACCCGGGCATCTTCGGCCAGTTCAAAGCCCACCGAACCGAGATGATCGCTGAAGTCGTAGCGACACTGATCGTTGACACCGGACGGCGGCGGACTGTCCCAATGGATGACCCGAACACTGTTGAGCCCGGCCGCAACGACGATGACCTGCCGTTCCTCGCCCGTGCCGCTGTCGCTGCGCAATTCCAGCCCCGGCAGATAGCGCACCTGCGCGACGACCGTGCGCGCGCGGGTCTGCAACGCGCGAACCTTGCGCGCACGCTGGCCCTGACCGTCGTACACATACACTTCCTGATCACTCAAGCCGTCATCGCGCTGCACGGGGGTGATCGATTGCAACTGGTTGCGCAGATTCCACACCAGCGACCGGCCCGCCGCCAGCTCGCGCAAATTGCCGCGCGCATCAAACGCTGCGGCAATTTCCGTCTCATCGGGCGGCACGCCATTGCGCCAAGGCAAACAACGATTGCTGTAACGCGCAGCTTGTAGATCATGCCCGGGTGCCTGCGCGCCGACGTGGCTCAGCTTGAGCAGGTTGCCGCCGTCGTCGTACCGGTAGTGCTGACGATAATTGGCCAGTGGCGTGTCTCCCTGCCCCACGGCCGCCTCCCAGCCACTCGCCTCGCTCAACTGATAGAGGCTGTCATAGCGAAAACGGCTGATCGGATCGATTCGCTGGTTAGCGAAATAACGCACCGGCAACACCTGGTCTTCGATACTGAGGACATTGCCGATCAGGTCGTATTGATACAGCAAATGCTGGAGCACCACGCCCTTTTCCGTGATGGCCTGGCGCTCCAGCAGCCGACCATCCTGCACGCGATAGCGCAGTGTCGAGCTGACGCGATTGCCGGCGATTTCGAACTCGACCCGGCCATCGGCGTTGTAACGAATGTGGCTGACCAGCGGCCGCGCGGTGGTGTGATGTTGAAGTTGCAACGCGGCGCTGCGCAAACGCCCATCCAGCGTTATTGCAAAGCTTTGCCGGTGACCCTTCGCATCGATCTGTTCAAGCAGCGGCCCGAGCGGCGCATAGCGCCACCGCGTATTCGCGCCCGCTCCGGGTTCGAGCAACTGCGCTCGCTCTTCGATCGGCAATGGCCAATCGGGGCTGGACGTATCAGCGGTGAAATGGCGGGTGTTTTCGCGGCATTGGCCGGTGATTGCAAACTGCTCGAAAAGCACGCTGCCGGCGGGATCGTCGTGACGGATCAACTGGCCGAGCTGATTGCGTTGCGCGTCGGCCTCCTCTGGTTCGCCGTAAAGAAACCGTTCGACACAACGTCGAGGTTCGCCGACGCCAGCCTCGAATTTGGCCTTAGGGCGCAGCAAGCCGTCGAACTCAGCCTCTGTGCCTGTGCCACGGCTGTCCCAGCCGAATAACGCTTGATTGCCTGGGCCGAGCAACTCGATGTGCATGCCAGCATCGGTGCTGTTCGAGCGCAGTATCTGCTCGCTCAATGCATACACCGTGGTCAGACTGGCCGGCGTCTGCGGATCCGACACGTGCAGTCGCCACAGGCGCGGGTCCCACTGCTGCACGGCGCGCCCTGCCGGGTCGCGGGCCGTGCGGGTGATGCGCGATTCAACCGGCCCGGTCTCATTGGCGCGCCAGTAACCGACCGCACGGATTTCCAGACCGCGTGGGTCGATGACCGCCAGTGTCGGTGTCTTGCTGTGCGTGCCCATGGGGTTGCCCGAATCCTTTTTGGCCTGTGGATATCTGAGCAGGCGCCAGCGCGGGTGCCTACTGTCAGAAATTACAGTTCCGACCAGCGGTGCAATCCGTGGCGGCGTGCATGTCCATTCGCGCAGCCCTTCGGTAGGATGGAGGCCACGAACTCAAGGAGTGTTCCCCTATGTTCATCGGCGTTTTACTGGTCATCACCTGGCTGGTCCTGCTGTTGCGCTACCCGGCCAAGGCCTTGCCGGTGTCGGTGGCCGCCGCGATTGGGCTCGGTCTGGTTGCGGTGTGGGTGGTGTGGCTGGACAACCGCGAGATCAAACAACTGGCGCGCCTTGAACTGCGCATCAGCTACGCGCCCGAACAATGCCCGGCCGATCGCCCGTTGCAACTGAAGATGAACAACGGCAACGACGTGCCGCTGACCGAACTGCGCTGGCGCATTGCAGCTTATGCGCCGGGCGACACGGTCAATCTGGCCGACAATCAATACACAGCGCCGCGTTACCGCGGCCCGGGCGAATTGCAGGCCGGTGGCAACTGGGAAGACTGCTTGCCGCTGCCACCGCTGCGGCCCGGTTATCGCCCGCAAACCCTGGAGTTTCGCGCCGAGCGCTTGCAGGGTAGTTTCTCTGACTGATTCCCCTCCCCCCATTTGTTGCACAAGGAATGCGCCATGCCCGTTGCGTTGATTACCGGTTGTTCCAGCGGCATTGGCCGCGCCCTCGCCGATGCGTTCAAAGCCGCCGGTTTCGATGTCTGGGCCAGTGCGCGCAAGACTGAAGATGTCGCCGTGCTGAGCGCTGCCGGATTCACCGCTGTGCAACTGGACGTCAATGACGGCGCCGCACTGGAGCAACTCGCTGAGCGAATCAACCAGCAACACGGCGGCCTCGACGTGTTGATCAACAATGCCGGTTACGGGGCCATGGGTCCGCTGCTCGACGGCGGCGTGCCGGCCATGCAGCGTCAGTTCGAAACCAATGTGTTCTCGATCGTCGGCGTCACCCGTGCGCTGTTTCCGGTGCTGCGCCGGACTAAAGGTCTGGTGGTGAATATCGGCAGTGTGTCAGGCGTTCTGGTCACGCCGTTTGCCGGTGCTTACTGCGCTTCGAAAGCCGCGGTACATGCGTTGAGCGATGCCTTGCGCATGGAGCTGGCGCCCTTCGGCATTCGCGTGATGGAAGTGCAGCCGGGGGCGATTCAATCGAGCTTCGCCAAGAACGCCGGGCATGAAGCCGAGCTACTGATCAACGAACAATCGCCGTGGTTTCCGCTGCGCGAAGGGATTCGTGCACGGGCCAAGGCTTCGCAGGACAAACCGACCCCGGCCAATGAGTTCGCCGCTGAACTGCTCAAGGCTGCGCAACAAAGCAAACCACCGCGATTGATCCGCATCGGCAATGGCAGCCGCGCCTTGCCGTTGCTGGCGACGCTGGCGCCCAAGGGCTTGCTGGAATCGACACTGATGAAGCGGTTCGGGTTGCGCGGGCAACTCTGAGACCGCGTCGCCGCCAATCGCTGGCAGGGCTAGCTCCCACGGGGGATTTGTGAGCGACACAGATCCAATGTGGGAGCCAGCCCTGCTGGCAATTGGGCGGGAACAGACAACACGAAAGTCAGCCCCAGCCCTTCATGAAATCGATGAATGCCCGCACTTTCAGCGGCAGATGCCGGGTGTCCGGATACAACGCGTACACCCCTTGTTGCGCAAAGCGATGATCCGCCAGCAACCGCGTTAGCCGTCCAGCCTGCAGATCCTCCTGGATCAGCCATTGCGGCAAAATCGCCACGCCTTGCCCGGTCAGGGCAAACGCCCTGAGCGTCGCCGAGTTGTCCGCGACAATCGCAGTGGTGCCCGGTTTTGGCTGGTAGAAATGCTCCGCACCGTGCGGGTCGGTCACCGTCATTTCCGGCACCCGCCCATGCCCCAATGTCGGCATCGACTCCAGAGTCGCCAGCGTCGCCACCGGGGCAAAACGCTCAATCAGACCCGGCGCGGCCACCGCAAACACTTCGAACGTCGACAACTGCACCGCACGCAGATTGGAGTCGTGCATGCGGCCCAGCCGTATCGCCATGTCGAACCGTTCGGAGATCAGGTCGGCATGCGTCGAAGAAGTCGACAGATGAATATTCAACTGCGGCTGCTGCTGGCGAAATACTTCAAGCGCCGGCACCACTTGTGCCAGCGCAAATTCCACGGTGGTGGTGATGCGCAACGTGCCCTTGATCTGGGAATGCTCGGAACGGGCTTCCTCGATCGCCAGCTGCGCCTCGTCCAAGGTGCGCAGACAGCGTCGATAAAAGCGTTCGCCAGCGTCGGTCAGCGCCAGTTGCCGTGTGTTGCGGGTGAGCAACGTGACGCCAAGCTCCTCTTCCAAACGCTTGAGGTTGAAGCTGACCACCGCGCGCGTCTGCCCCAGCGTATCGGCGGCAGCGGTCAACGAACCGGCTTCCACCACGGCCTTGAAGGTGTCAAAACGGTCCAGGCTGACCATGTTCACGGCGCTCCTTGTCAAAATAATTTTGACAAACTAGCAGCCAAAACAGCGTTTTCCTAACCCGACAAGCCGCCTACTCTGAACGCCTCATCACAGGGAAGTTGTCATGGCTTATCGCTCGAAAGTCGCGCTGGTGTATTTGCTGGGTTTCGCCCTCGACCTGCTCAACATGTTTGTCGCCAGCATCGCCTACCCCGATATTGCGCAACAATTGCACGCTTCGGTGACGCAACTGGCGTGGATCACCAACGCCTACATGCTCGGCCTGACCCTGGTCATTCCGCTGAGCGTGTGGCTGGCAACACGGGTTGGCGAGCGGCGGCTGATCCTCGCTTCATTGCTGCTGTTCGGGCTCGGCTCGGCACTGGTGGCGCAAGCGGGATCGATTGAAAGCCTGATCGGCTGGCGGCTGTTGCAGGGGTTGGGGGGCGGCTTGTTGCTGCCTATCGGCCAAGCCTTGGCCTATCGAGAGTTTCCGCCCTCGCAGCGTGCGCATTTTACCGGCGTGGTTTTGCTGGTCGCCCTGCTGGTGCCGGCACTCTCACCGGCGGCCGGTGGCTTGATCGTTCAGGCGTTGTCCTGGCGCTGGATTTTCTATCTGAATCTGCCGTTAGCGTTTTTGGCTTTGGCGCTGGGTGCGTTCTGGCTGAAAACCGATCAGCCGAACAGTGAGCGCCCGCCACTGGACGCGCGTGGCCTGCTGCTGGCCGCGTCGGCACTGAGTCTGTTGTTGATGGCCGTCAGTCTGCTGAGCGCAACCGACACACGAGCCGTCGGCGTGATTGTCCTGCTACTGGGCGCCCTCACGTTGTGTTTCTATTTTCGCGATGGCTGGGGCAAACCCGGCGCCATCCTCGATCTGCAACTGATCAGGAATCCGTCGCTGCGCTTGGCGATGCTGATCTATCTGTGTGTGCCCGGCGTGTTCACCGGCACCCACATGATTGCCGTGTTGTACCTGCACAACCTCGGCGTCGGCGCCGCGCAAATCGGTGCGCTGATGTTGCCTTGGGCGGCGGGCTCGGGGGTGGCAATCTTGCTCGGCAAACGCAGTTTCAATCGCCTCGGCCCCAAGCCATTGCTCGGCTCCGGCATGCTCCTGCAATGCATCGGCATCGTTGTGTTGATGCGTATCGAACAACCCGCCAACACGCCGCTGATCATCGCCTACGCGCTGATGGGCCTGGGCGGCAGCCTGTGCAGTGTCACCGCGCAGACTTTGGCCTTCGTCGGCATCGCAGCGGAAAAAATGGGCCACTCCAGCGCGCTCTGGAATATCAATCGTCAGCTCGGTTTCTGCCTTGGCGCGGCACTGCTCAGTTCGTTGTTGGGCGCCCTTGGCGGCCACGCGTTCCACGCCTGCTTTGTCGCTGCGGCACTGCTGACGCTGATCCCCATGGCCAGTGTGCTGCGTTTTGATTCGACCCATGTGCTCGCATTGCTGAACCCATCCCCCGTTGAGGAAAGATCCACATGACCGATTACACCGCTTATTTTGACGAAGTGATTCAAGCCCACGAAGCCATCGAACGATGGTTTGCCGTGGAACAGGAAGACGCTGCGCTGGAGCATTTGCTGACGCGGTTTTCGCCCGCGTTTTCAATGGTCTCGCCGCTGGGTCGGGCTTTGGATTTTGAGGCGTTGGCGGCACTGTTTCGCATGGCGGGCGGCAAGAAGCACGGGTTCAGAATTGAGCTCAGCGAGTTACGCGGGATCGCGTGGCATGAGCGCGGCGCAACGGTGACTTACCGCGAGCGGCAGACCGATGCGAGCGGGCTGCATTCGGATCGGCGGGCGACGGTGGTGTTTGACCGCGCCGAATCGGGACGGGTGGTTTGGCGGCATTTGCAGGAGACGTTTTGCGCTGAGTGATGACTCGGTGTTGGTCTGACACACCGAGTCGCCCTCATTCGCGAGCAGGCTCGCTTCCACATTTGGAATGCATGCCCCTGTGGGAGAGAGCTTGCTCGCGAATTGAGCGACGCGCTCTGTCAGTTATCCACAACGCGCTGATTCACCACAACGGTGCAAGTAATCCCCGCCGCCAGTAAAACACCCTCCGGCACTTCATCAATGTGAATCCTTACCGGCACCCGTTGCGCCAACCGCACCCAGTTGAACGTCGGGTTCACGTCAGCAATCAGCTCTCGACTTTCCGGGTTGTCGCGGTCATAGATGCCGCGGGAAATGCTTTCCACGTGGCCCTTCAATACTTCGCCGCTCATCAACTGCATATCGGCCTTGTCACCGACTTTCACGTGCGGCAGTTTGGTCTCTTCGAAGAAGCCGTAGACCCAGAACGAGTTCATGTCGACCACGGCCATTTTCGCCTCGCCGATGCGCGCGTAATCACCGCGATGCACGTTGAGGTTGGTGACATAACCGTCGACCGCAGCACGCACTTCGGTGCGTTTGAGATTGAGTTCGGCGGCTTCCAGTTGTGCTTGCGCGTGTTGGTAATCGGCGAGCGCGGCGTCGGCGATGTTGCTGGCGTCGTCGCGGTTTTCCTTGGAGATCACCAGGTTGTCCAGATCGGCGCGGCGATGGGCGTTGACCTTGCGCATCTCCCACGTCGACTTGCGCGAGGCGACCAGCGACTGCGCCTGTTTGACCGCGATGCGGTAATGCTCGGGGTCGATCTGCATGAGCAAATCGCCCTTCTTCACCAATTGGTTGTCGCGCACCGGCACGTCGATCACTTCGCCGGTAACGTCGGCGGCGACGTTGATGATGTCGGCACGCACGCGGCCGTCGCGGGTCCACGGCGTGTTCATGTAGTGCTCCCACAACGTGCGGCCGATCCACAGCGCCAGGGCCAGCACCAGCAGGGTCGCGAGCAGGCTGAAAAACTTTTTCATCGGGACGTTCTCAACGGTAGACAGTCAGCGCCATGGCGCCGAACAGACAGGTAAACAGACTCAGACGCAGCAGCGCCGGGTGCCAGAAAAAACGGTACAGGTCGAACCCGGACAAGAACCGGTCCACCGCCCAGGCCAGTGCCGCAGCGATGAAAAACATCAGGGTCATGGTCGGCATGTACACGCCGTGGAAGGCGATTTCACGAGGCATGGGCAAGTCCTTCGGGCTTGGCGATGGCATAGGCAGCGAGCGGCGATTGCGGGTCGAGCAGCGAGGTGCGGATGAAGTGCAGATAGCTCTTCACCCGACGCAATGCCGAGGTATCGAAGTGCGGCGCGAAGGGCTCGTCGGTCGCCGCCACGCGACTGATGGCGTGATCCACCGCGACCAGTGCGCGTTCAAGATTGCTGGCGTTAGGCTGCAAAAACAGCCGCACCAGCGCGCGGCCCATCACGCGAATCGCTTGCCGCCACGGCTGCGATTCGGCATAGGCCGGGTGCACTGGCAGGATCGCCTGTTCCTTGCGCAACTCGATGATCGCGTGGCCGACTTCGAGCACCACGAACATCCAGCGCAGCAGATTCTTTTGTACCTTTGGCTCCCCGGCCGCCAGCCCGTAGGCCTGATGCAGCAAATCGCGGGTACGGCTCTCGAAACTCGACGCCAGGCCTTTGAGTTTGCCGCTGATCGCGTAGACCACTTGGCCGCGCAGATCCTGCTCCAGACGCTTCCATAACCAGCGACTGTTCGGCGGCAGAATAATCGCCCCGGCGGCGGCACAAACGAGCATGCCCATGACCATGGCGATGTAGTCGTTGATGAAGGTGTAGGGGTTGTAGATCGTCAGGTTGTCCGGCACCGAACCGGTGCTGAAGAAGATCAGCAGACCGAGGCCGACACCGGCGTATTGTGGCCGCGAAGTGAGGAACGAGCCGAGCACGATCACCGGCGCAAGCATCACGCACAGCAGTGGAAAACCATCGATCCACGGGAAGATGAAAAACATCTCGACGAAGCCGATCAGTGCGCCGAGAAAAGTGCCGCAGGCCATTTGAAATGCCATGCGTTTCGGGTTTGGCGTCGCTGCCGACAGGCCCACAGTGGCGGCGGCGATCAGCGTCATCGTCGCACCACTTGGCCACGCGGTCGCGACCCAATAACTGCCGAGCACCACCAAAATAAACGAGGCGCGAATACCCGATGCAGCAGCGGCCCACCAGTTGGTTTGCGGGGTGAACGGTTCATCCCAGCGCTCGCGTTCGTGGCGGTGATCGGCGAGTGACGCGTGGGTCTGTGCATAACTGTGCAGATCGTCGACGAAGCGATAAAGCAGTTCGTACGCGGTGTGGAAATCCAGTTGTTCGGCTTCGCTCGGATCGGTTTCCTGGAATATCGCGCGCAAGCTTCGCACCCGTGCCGGCAGCCCTTCTTTATAGGTGTCCAGCGCAGTTGCCAATCGGGCGGCATCAGGACTGGTCAGGGCGCGGCCGCTGAAGCCATCGAGCACTTCAGCGAGGTCCTGCAGACCCGGTTTGATCGCTGCCACAACGTGCTCTTCACCATTGCCGCGCAGACGTTCGAGCAACTGATGCAGCGCGTTGAAGCGCGTGGTGATGCCCATGAATTCGCTGTTCAAACGACTGAGCCGACCGTTGCGCCGACGCATGTGCGGGTCTTCGAAAACCGTCACGCTGCGCAAGCCTTCAAGACCCACCGCTTCAGCAATGAAGCGTACGTTGCTCGCTTCGAAAGATTCGGCCTTGCTGCGCCCGCGCAAGCCATCGGTGACGAACAGTGCGAACACGCCGAAGCGCTGATACAAGGCGTTGCGCATCGCGGCGCTGGCGGTTTGCGGGAGGATCGCGGCGCTGATCAGCGTTGAACAGAGAATCCCCAGCGAGATTTCCAGCACTCGCCACACCGCCGCCATAAACGCGCCGTCCGGATGCGCCAGCGCCGGTAATCCGACCATCGCTGCGGTGTAACCGGCGAGGACAAAACCGTAGGCGCGGAAGTTGCGGCAACGTGCGGCGCCGGCCGAGCAGATGCCGACCCAGATCGCCAACGAGCCGAGAAACAGTTCGGTGTTCTGCGCGAACAACGCAATCAGCGTGACCATCATCGCCGAGCCGGCCAATGTGCCGAGGAAGCGATAGAAACTCTTGGCAAACACCTGGCCGCTCTGCGGCTGCATGACGATGAACACGGTGATCATCGCCGTGCGCGGTTGCGGCAATTCCAGGCGCATGGCCAGCCACAGCGTCAGGAATGCGGCGAGCAACACCTTGAAGATATAGACCCAGGTCACGCCATCGCTGCGCGCCCAGTCGAAAAAACCCCGGCGCCATTCCAGGGAGTAGAGCCAGCGCAAAGGTGCGGGCAAGGGAGTCATTCAGATGTGCTCAATGAGATTCGGTTTGGTCGCAGGACCTGTGGGAGCGAGCCTGCTCGCGAATGCGTTTTCATATTCAACTTTGATGTCGATAGGTAAACCGCTTTCGCGAGCAGGCTCGCTCCCACATTGGGTTGTGTGTTCAACGCAGGAGGGCCGGGGTTTTCGGGGCCTGGGTTTTCTCAGGACTCGGCACATCGTTACCCGCCCCGAGCCCTCCACCCAGCGCCGTCACCAACTCGGCATGCGCACTCAACCGCGCCGCCTGCACCTGCTGCTGCACTTGCTGCTGCTTGAACAGCAACGTCTGTGCATTGAGCACGTTGAGGTAATCGGTGAGGCCGCGTTGATAGGCGATCATCGCGATGTCGTACGTCTTCTGCGCCGTGGCCACTGACTCGGCTGCAAACCCTTGCTGCTTGTCCATCGATTCGCGGCGGATCAACTGATCGGAAATGTTCTTCAGCGCATTCACCAGCGTCTGGTTGTAATGCGCCACAGCGATATCGTAACCGGCAGAGGCTTCACCCAACTCCGCGCGCAGTCGACCACCGTCGAAGATCGGCAGCGAGATCGCCGGG
Source organism: Pseudomonas sp. WC2 (assembly GCF_050586545.1). Classification (NCBI taxonomy): domain Bacteria; kingdom Pseudomonadati; phylum Pseudomonadota; class Gammaproteobacteria; order Pseudomonadales; family Pseudomonadaceae; genus Pseudomonas; species Pseudomonas sp. WC2. The sequence continues at coordinate 132,336 of NZ_JBOBDR010000007.1, forward strand.
CCGACGTTGTAGTTGAGTTTCTTGCCGGTCAAAAACTCCAGCGCACCGCCGCCGGTGGCCATGTAACCGAGGCTGCCGACCAGATCGACGTTGGGATAAAACCCGGCATGCGCCACGTCGATGCCGCGCGCCTGAGCGGCGACTTGCCAGCGACTGGCGACCACGTCCGGCCGCTGACCGAGCAGTTCGGCGGGCAACGCCGACGGCAATTTCAACGCCGCGCCAAGGGACAAGGTCGGGCGCTGCAACTGCGCGCCCTCGCCCGGGCCTTTACCCGCCAGCGCGGCAAGTTGATTACGACTGAGGGCAATCTCTTCGTCCAGCGCATCGATTTGTCGATGGGTTTCCGGCAGCGGCGTTTCGGCCTGACTGACTTCGAAATGCGTGCCGATCCCGCCGTTCAGACGTTTCTGCGCCAGATCGAGAATCTGCTGTTGCTGTTTGAGCGTCGCCGCGACGATGTCGCGCTGAGCGTAATGCAGCGAAAACTCGATGTAGGCGCGGACGATGTTGTTCTGCAATTCCAGCTGGGCCAACCGCGCTTCAGCGGCACTCATGTGCGCCAGATCCACCGCCCGTTCGCTGCTGTTGCTTTCGCGGCCCCAGAGGTCGAGGGCATAGCTGAAACCCAGTGCGGCGTTGTTATCCCAGGTGGTGGTGTTGGCCAGATCGCCCGGGCCGTAGAACTGATCGGTCGGCCAGTTGTGGCGCTTGAGGGTCGACTCGCCATTGATCTGCAACGACTCGGCCGCCTCGGCGACACCGGCCATGGCTTTGGCCTGACGCACTCGGGCAGCGGCCATGGCCATGCTCGGGCTGCCTTGCACGGCGAGGTCGATCCAGCGATTGAGCTGCGGGTCGCCGTAGGCTTGCCACCATTGCGCGGTGGGCCAATGGGCGTCACGGGCGGCGTGGGCGATGGCGTCGTCGGTGGCCAGTGAATTGGCCTCCAGCGCCTCGCCTTGCGGGGCGATTCCGTCAGTTGAGATGCAGCCGCTGAGACCCAGGGTGAAAGCCAGAACACTGAGCGGCAAAAGCGCTCTGTTGATGCGACGCGGCACAGCTGCGAATTCCTGAGAGAGGGGAGGAAGCGAGGTGGCGCAATTCTAGGGAACGCCCTGAACGGCGATAAGCTGGGATTTCTGTGAATCTTTGTTACGGTTAACGAGATAATCCCTTGGTCGGGGGTCTCAGCCCCCGAAACTTCGTGTCACAATTTGCCATCTCCCTTGAGAGCACCCCATGGACACTTTGCAAAACATGCGCGCCTTCAGTTGCGTGGCCGAGGCCGGCAGCTTCACCGCCGCCGCCGTGCAACTCGACACCACCACCGCCAACGTCTCGCGCGCGGTCTCCAACCTGGAAGCCCACCTGCAAACCCGCTTGCTCAACCGCACCACGCGACGCATCGCCCTCACCGAGGCGGGCAAACGCTACCTGCTGCGCTGCGAGCAGATCCTCGCTTACGTCGAAGAAGCCGAAGCCGAAGCCAGCGACGCCCACGCGCGCCCGGCGGGGCAGTTGAAAGTGCACACCATGACCGGCATCGGCCAGCACTTCGTCATCGACGCCATCGCCCGCTACCGTAAAACCCACCCGGACGTGACCTTCGACCTGACCCTGGCCAACCGCGTGCCGGACCTGCTCGACGAGGGTTACGACGTGTCCATCGTGCTCGCCAGCGAACTGCCGGATTCGGGTTTTGTTTCCCAGCGACTGGGCATCACCTACAGCATCGTCTGCGCCTCACCGGCCTACGTGAAAGCCAACGGCGCCGCGCAAAAACCCAGCGACCTGCTCAACCACGCCTGCCTGCGTCTGGTGAGCCCGGTGATTCCTCTGGAGAAATGGGCCTTCGACGGCCCGGAAGGCCAGGAAGTGGTCACCATCAACAGCTCGCCGTTTTTGGTGAACTCCGCCGACGCGATGAAAACCGCGATCATCAGCGGCATGGGCCTGGGTGTGCTGCCGGTGTATGCGGCGATCGAAGGTTTGCGCAACGGCACACTGGTGCGGGTGATGCCGAACTACCGCTCGCAAGAGCTGAATCTGTATGCGATCTACCCTTCGCGGCAATATCTGGATGCGAAGATCAAGACGTGGGTCGAGTATTTGCGCGGGTCGTTGCCGGAGATTCTCGCGGCGCATCAGGCTGAGCTGGCCGCTTACGAACTGAGCGGCAGCCTCGCCGGCGCCCGCGTCGCCAACTGATCTTAAACACACCACGCCCGTGTAGGAGCTCCCGAAGGCTGCGATATTTTTGGTTTTGATGTTTAAAAATCAGAAGATGGCAGCCTACAGCAGCTCCTACAGAACGTGGATTTCGCGGATGTTTCCGACAGGTCGCGTCGGTTGTCCGTCGGAAGTGAGGTGGCTAGGATTCGGGGGTCGCTGACGAATCAGCGACCGGGCTTGGTCGCCCGGGTTTAGAATGGCGCACTTTTCAAGCTTGCTTAATGGCGAGCCGTGCGTGGGAGAGCTTCGGCTCTGCCGGGTTTCCATTCCCTGGTCGACCAACCCGCGTACGGTTCGCCACCCTATTGCTTGGTCGCAGTGCTTGGCGAACTCCACATCCCGAATGGAGCTTCACCATGTTCAAACCAACACCCAATCCGCCCGAACCGGACGACACGTCACCCTACGAATTCCCCGGTTCGAAGCAATTCCACGACGCCGCCGAACGCGCCCTCGACCACTACCTCAAACCCAACGCACTCACCCTGCGCTTCCACAAACCCAGCACCCTGTTTCAGGTCACCCCCGACCAGAACAACGAAACCCTGTTGGCCCACGCCTGCGAATCCCTCGCCTCGGCCAGCATCATGACCAGCGACATCGCCGGCTACATCGACCCGCCGCAGCGCCATACGATTCTGGCGATCCAGCAAATCATCATGCTCGCGGAACTGGCGGTGAATCAGGTGCTGGATAACGTCGAAATCGCTCAACCCCGGCCTCACTGCTGAGCCAACCTGAAACCGCCCTGCGCCACTTCCTGCGCAGCGTCAACTGTCAACTCTGACAGTTGACGCACTGAACTCCCAGTCCTAGCTTGAAAGGGAGACCAGACAGCGCTCTGACAACCCTGAGGGAGTTGCGTGGCAGCTCGCACAGAGACTGAGTACGGCGGGTAAAAATGGGGTGGCTGTCAGATCGCCTTCGCGGGCGAGCGGCTTTTTAAGCCTTGAATATGAATCCATAGGACATTCGTTAATTGCCGATCGACCTATTAAACCTGTCGACTATGACAGCGCATTTTTTATCAACAGGCGGGAACAATCGGTTTCGTAACGTTCGACTAACTGCAAGGAGCAAGAGATGTCTATCAAAGATCTGAAACTCGATACCCGTAAAAAATCCGGTAGCGGCACTGTCACAGCCAAACTCAACAAAGACTACGTCACCGATAAATTTGCCGGAGAACCCAGCTTTTTTGTGACCAACCACAAGAATGTCGTTCTGCAAGCCAAATACCAACTGGCGCTAGACGAATCTTTTCAGATCCACTTGATATTTGATGCAAACATCAAGAAAGGCCGGCACGAATTCAGCACCCAGCACTTCCCCTCTCCGTTCAGCTTCTCGCACACTCTGGGCTCAACCACAAAAGGCTACACAACCGCGAAAAATGCAGGCTTTATCGATATAGAAAACTTCGATATCGATAAAGGAACGTTCAGAGCCTCCTTCAACTTCACCTTTACGGATTTCGATACCCGCGAAGTCCATCAAGTCTACGACGGCAAAATCGATGTCAAAGACCTCGAAATCGACGACAAGTAACTGCGCTGAAGCGACAAGAGCGGGGCGCATCCCCGCTCCTCCCCCACTCAATAACTGGGTGGGCCCAAAGGCTGCCAAGCCCACCAAGACAATCAAAGCGAGAAAATGTTAGCTTGCTTGCAATCAAGCCCGACGAGCCCTCAGCAATGAAAAAGACTGTCCTGGCCTTCAGCCGCATCACCCCGCCGATGATTGAACGCCTGCAACAAGAATTCGACGTCATTGTCCCCAACCCAAAAACCGGCGACATCAACGCCCAATTCAACGAAGCCCTGCCCCACGCCCATGGTCTCATTGGTGTCGGCCGCAAACTCGGCCAGGCGCAACTCGAAACCGCGACAAAACTCGAAGTGGTCTCCAGCGTCTCCGTCGGCTACGACAACTACGACCTCGATTACTTCAACCAACGCGGCATCATGCTCACCAACACCCCGGATGTGCTCACCGAAAGCACCGCCGACCTCGCCTTCGCGCTGATCATGAGCAGCGCCCGCCGCGTCGCCGAACTCGACGCCTGGACCAAGGCTGGCCAATGGCAAGCCAGCGTTGGCGCTCCACTGTTCGGCTGTGACGTGCATGGCAAAACCCTCGGCATCGTCGGCATGGGCAACATCGGCGCCGCCATCGCCCGCCGTGGCCACCTCGGCTTCAACATGCCGATCATCTACAGCGGCAACAGCCGCAAGACCGACCTTGAACAACAACTCGGCGCACAATTTCGCAGCCTCGACCAACTGCTCGCCGAAGCCGATTTCGTCTGCCTGGTGGTGCCGCTCAGCGACAAGACCCGCCACCTCATCAGCCACCGCGAACTGGCGCTGATGAAACCGAGTGCCATCCTGGTGAACATCTCTCGCGGCCCGGTCGTGGACGAGCCCGCGTTGATCGAAGCCCTGCAAAACAACCTCATTCGCGGCGCCGGTCTGGACGTTTACGAAAAAGAACCGCTGGCCGAGTCGCCGCTGTTCCAATTGAAAAACGCCGTGACCCTGCCGCACATCGGCTCGGCCACCCATGAGACCCGCGAAGCCATGGCCAATCGCGCCCTCGCCAACCTGCGCAGCGCTCTGCTCGGCGAACGCCCGCAGGATCTGGTCAACCCGCAAGTCTGGCGCGGCTGAAACCAAAACGGGCAAGTGCAAACATGCACTTGCCCGCTATAACTTGCCTACACAACTTGAAACCCAACAACAGCCCCACTGAAACTTCGGCGTTATAAGCTCTCTGCACTATCGAATCAACGATAGAACGCCAAGGAGAGCAATAACCGTGAACAGCCTGACCACCGACAAACTTATCCGTTACAGCAAGGTAATACTGATGGCTTACATCAGTTTCTTTGGCTTGCTGGTGATGATTCATAACTTCTTCGACTACAACTCGAATTATGTCTACGTCGCTCACATCCTGAGCATGGACACCACCACCGCCAACGACAACATCATGTACCGGGCGATCGACTCGCCTTATCTGCACCACCGGATCTACTGGTTCATCATCACGATGGAAGTCACCTATACCGTGCTCTGCCTGATGGGCACCTATCACTTGTACCGCAAGATCAACGACTCGGCCGAAGCTTTTCATGAAGCCAAGAAGTTCTCGATCATGGGAATACTGGTGGCCATCTTCATTTATTACGTGTGCCTGCAAACTGTCGGCGTCGAATGGTTTGACATGGACACTTCACAAACCTGGAATGCGAAAGACTGGGCGCGACATATCGTTGATTTCATATTCCCGGTGATGATTTACATCACCCTGAAAGTCGAGCGCTGATAGACAGCGCTCGTTCGTTTCAAGCCAACTTGCCTTGTGGCGGCACCAGCGCCGTTTTGGATTTACGAAACACCAGCACGTTGCCGAGCATTACCAAGACCAGGCCAAAAAGCGCTGGCGCCGTCCACTGATAGCCTTCGGCAAATGCCGATACGTTGAGCGCGACCACCGGAAACAGCACCGTGCAATACGCCGCGCGTTCCGGGCCCATGCGCCCGACCAGCGTCAAATACGCGGTGAAACCGATCACCGAGCCGGGAATGACCAGGTAAAGCAGCGCGCCGACGTATCGCGACGACCAGTCCATGTCGAACGGAATGCCTTTGAGCAGGCACCACACCGACAGCATTGCCGCCCCATAAGCCATGCCCCAGGCGTTGGTGGTCAACGGCTTGAGGCCGGCCTTCTGTTGCAGGCTCGACAGCATGTTGCCCGCCGAGAAACACAAGGTGCCGCACAACGCCAGACCGAGCCCGAGCAAGGTTTGTGGGCTGGCGTGATGCCCGGCCAGCTCAGGCCAGAACAGCATGCCCAGACCGAACAGACCCAGCGCGCCACCCATCAAGACGTTAAGGGCAATGTGCTGACCAAAGAACACTCGCGCGTTCAACGCGTTCCACAGTGTTGCGGTGGAAAACACCACCGCCACCAGACCGCTGGGGATCCACTGGCTGGCGGTGAGAAAGCACATGAAGTTCACACAGAACAGGCACAACCCTTGCGCCACGCAAATCAGATGGCCGCGACGGTTCATCGGTTGCAGTCGCCGGCTGAGCAGCAGAAACACAAACAACACCAGCGCCGCGAGGCCGAAGCGATAGACGATCGACACCGGAATCGCCACCACGCCCAACTGCCATTTCAGGGCGATCCAGGTGGTGCCCCAGATCAGCACGGTCAGCAAATACAACGACAGGTTCATGGCGCTTACTCCTCAATAGGCCTTGAGTGTCTGCCGAGGATTGCCTTGAGCGCTTGCAGATTCTTGCGCTTTTGTCCGGCAGTGGGCTGGCAGCGCGAAGTCTACGGAGTAGGATGCAAGGCGTTGAAGAGAACCGATCATGACCGCCATCGATAGCCTGCAAGTCTTTCAAGCGCTTAACCGCTCGCCGAACGCACGCCTTGTGCACAGCGCCGAGCTCGGTGACGGCTTGTCTGCAGCGTTGTGGACCAACCACCACGACGCCCAGGAATACGAAGCGCCGAGCCATCACACGCTGTCGTGCTACATCGCCGGTGGCACTGGCACGTTTCGTCGCGGCCAGCCGGGACACAAGGGCGGGCCGGACAAGTTGTGCATCCTGCCCGCCGATCACGAATCGGGCTGGGTGATCAACGGCGATATCCGTCTCGCGCATTTGTATTTCAGCGCTGAACAATTCGCCCTCGGTTGCGTCACCTTGCTGGACCGCGAACCGCGTGAGATGCAGTTGCGCGAGCAGACCTTTCTTGAAGACCCGCAACAAGCGCAGCGCTTTCGGCAACTGTTGACGCTGAACTGGGACGAACCTGCCGAACGCTTGTTAACCAGTAGCATTGCTCATGAATTGATCAGCCATACCTTGCTCAGCCAGGTCGGCGCACGCCACGGTTTGCGTTTGAAGGGCGGGCTGGCGCCGCATCAGCGCCGCCAGTTGGTCGAGTTCATCGACAGCCAGTTGGCCGAGCCGATCAGCCTCGGTCAACTCGCCGGATTGTGTGCGCTGTCGGAATATCATTTTGCGCGGATGTTTCGCACCAGTTTCGGCCTGCCGCCGCATCAATACGTGCTGGCGCGGCGCTTGAGTCGCGCGCGGGAGTTGTTGCGCGGGACGGCGGTGCCGCTGGGGGAGATTGCCCTGGCGTGCGGGTTTGCCAGTGCGAGTCATTTCACCAATCGGTTCAAGCAGGTGTTGGGCGGGACGCCGGGGGAATATCGGCAGGCGTTTTTGCGTTAGAGCTCCCGCGCCTTGTTGTCTGTCATGCCCTATTCGCGAGCAGGCTCGCTCCCACAGGGGACTGCATTCCAATGTGGGAGCGAGCCTGCTCGCGATGAACGATGACGCGGTTTCAGATCAGAACTCCAGGGTGCTGGACAAGGAGATCTGCCGCGAATCCCCCATCGACACAAAGAACCGGCTCGCCGCCGACGTGTAATAGGTGCGATCAAACAGGTTCTTCACGTTGAGCTGAAACTTGACCTTTTGCCCCTCGACCTGGGTGTCGTACGTGGCAAACGCATCGGCCACGGTGTAGCTCGGCAGGTCGAAATCATTCACCGCGTTACCCGCCCGCTCGCCGACATAGCGCGCGCCAGCGCCGACGCGCAGTCGGTCGCCACCGATCACGCTGCCGAAGTCATACACCGCCGACAATGAGCCGGAATTCTTCGCCACGTTTTGCAGGCGCTTGCCTTTGTAGTCCGGGTCTTCGGTGACTTCGGCATCGGTGTAGGCATAGCTACCGATCATGCTCCAGCGCTCGCTCAGTTGACCGGTCAAATCCATTTCCAGCCCCCGCGAACGCACTTCGCCGGCCGCGCTGTAAATCGTCGTCGGGCCTTCAGCGTTGGCCACCAGCACGTTGCGTTTTTTGATGTCGAACAGCGCAATGTTGCCGGTGATTTGTCCCGGCAGATCGAGGCGTGCGCCCAGCTCCCACGACTTGGCTTCTTCCGGCGCGATGCTGCCGTCGAGCACGGTGCTGCTGCCGCTCAGCGGGGCGATGGTCGAGTTGGGTTTGAACGATTCGGTGTAGCTGCCGTAGAACGACAGCGCGTCGGTGTAGCGATACACCAGACCCGCGCGCGGCACCCACTTCTGGCCATTGCTGTCGGTGTTGGCCTTGAACGGCACGCCTTTGCCGGCGTACTGGTCGTACTCCTGGAAGCGCCCGCCGGCAACCAGAATCCACTGGTCGGTGAGGTGAATCGAGTCCTGCATGAAGATCGAATCGCTGCGCAGTTCATCGGTCTGCGCGCTGTCGGCGGCACTGACCGTGGTGCCTTCGACTTCACGGCCATACACCGGATTGACGTAGCTGAAAGTGCTCAGGCTTTTCTGGCGGATCAGGTCGGCGCGGTAGATCTTGCGGTATTCGTCGTCGACGCCGAATACCAGGTCATGCTGCATGCCCAGCACGTTGACTTTGCCTTCGAGACTGGCGGTGGTGAAACGGTCGGTGCTGATCGCGTTCTGGGTGCCGTCCATGCTGCGGGTCAGCGTGCCTTTTTTAGTGTCGATGGCGGTCACGCGGACCTGACTGGCGTCGTAGGTTTCGCGGTTCCAGCTGTAGCCGAAGTGGGCTTTCCAGTCGTCGTTGAGCTCGTGATCGGCTTCGAAGTGGTAGAGATCGGAACGGCCTTCCATGTTGTTGAACGGCTCGTCCAGACGCTCGTTGCGCGAGATGTCCAGCGGATGGTTCGTGCGCGGATCAATCAGCGTGCCACGGTCAAATGGCGTGAGAAATTCGCGGTGCTCATAGCCGAACGACAGCTTGGTGCTTTCGCCGAACCAGGCCAGCGACGGCGCGATCAGGGTTTCGCGATGGGTGCCGAAGTTGCGCCAGTAATCTTCGTCTTCGTGGTCGAGCACCATGCGATAGGCCAGCCCGGAATCGCCCAGTGCGCCGGTGCTGTCGAAGGTCCCGCCGCTGCCGTTCTTGCCGTCGCCGTAGGTCGAGCCGCGCAGGGTCAGCGCGTTGTACTGGGCCAGCTCGGGCTTCTTGCTGACCAGGTTGACCACGCCGCCCGGGTCTTGAATCCCGTACAACAACGAAGCCGGGCCCTTGAGCACTTCAACGCGCTCAACCGTGGCGTTCATGCCACGGCCCTGCACGATTGGCATGCCGTCGCGCATGATCGAACCGTTGCGGTTATCGCCGAAGCCGCGGGTCATCACCGAATCCTGAGTGCTGCCCAAGGTGTTGCCTTGGGTAATGCCACTGACGTTGGCCAGCGCATCATCAAGATTGCGCGGCGCCTGATCGCGAATGACCTGCGCCGGGATGACGTTAACGGTCTGCGGGACTTCCTGCAGCGAGGCCGAGGAACGCATCACCGAACTGGTTTCCGGCGGCTGATAACTCATCGAATCGTCGCGCAGCGAGGTGATGGTGGTGGCGCCGAGGTTCAGCGCGCCTTCGGTCGGTTTCGGTTCCAGCGCCAAGGTGTGACTGTCGGTGCGGCGGAAGTTGAGGCCGGAGCCGCTGAGCAGGCGCTGCAGCGCTTGTTCGGCGCTCATCTGGCCAGTGACCGCTGGAGCGCTGAGACCGTACGGCGCTTCATCGGTGTAGACCACGCTTTGCCCGGTGACGCGGCTGAAGTCGCTGAGGGCTTGCGGCAGCGGTTTGGCGGCCAAGGCGAAATTGAACTGCTTTTGCGTCTGGCTGCTGGCGGTTTCAGCGGCGAGCGCCACGCTCATTGGCAATAACGCCAACGCCGAAAAACTCAGCGCCGAGACGCTCAACCACTGTTTGATCGAACCCGAATTTGCCTTGGACTTCATTGCTCAATGACCTGTGTAGAACCGCTACGGATGCGAATGGCTCGCAGTTTCAGTCACTACACGGATGGGGAGCGGGTTTACCTCACCCCTAATGTGAAAATATTTTTGGAGGTGTGTTGTCTGGGCTGACGTCTTCGCGAGCAAGCTCGCTCCCACAGATTGGAATGCGTTCCACTGTGGGAGCGAGCCTGCTCGCGAAGAGGCCAGCAGCCTTAACGCAAAATAATCAAATGCCCAAGCACTTGATGCTGCTCAAAGCCCAACACTCCTTGCAGGGAACTCAACACAGCCTGCGGATCCTTGCTCGGAAAACTGCCGCTGACCTTGCGCGCCGCCAATGCATCATTGAGCACAATAATCCTTCCCGGGTAATACCGGCGCAGATCCTCAACCACCTCAGCCAGCGTCGACTTGTAGTAAGTCAGCCAACCCTGGCGCCAGGCCAGTTGCGCATCACTGTCCACGGCATGAAGTTTTTCCGCCGATCCGTCACCGTAAGCCACCTGCTGCCCCGCCGTGAGAATCTGCTGCTCGCCTTGATGATCGGCCTTCACACCAACGCGCCCGGAGAGCACCGTCACCTGCGCGCCATGCGGCTGCAAACGCACTTCGAATTGCGTGCCGAGCACCCGCGCCTCGCCCTTCTCGGCCTCGACCACAAACGGATCACCGGTGTGCGTCACGCTGAAAAAACCCGCACCGCGACGCAGCTGTACATGCCGCTCGCCACGGCTGAAATCAACGGCGATGGCGCTGTCAGCATCGAGGGTGACTTGCGATTGATCGGCCAACGTCACCGTGCGGATTTCGCCGGGCGCGGACACGTAATCAGCCCCCAGATCATCGATCCAACGCTGCGGTTGCCAGCCCGTACCGAGGCTGACCATCAGCAACAGACACGCCGCCATCGCCAGCGCGCCCGACCAACGCAACAGCGGCGAACGACGCGGTCGGTCCATCGCATCGAGATAACCCTGCAAAGCGAAAGCGTCTTCATCGGCCAGCGTCTGCGCCGGGCCTTCGCTCAATTCCCAGAGCACTTGCGCCTGCGCATAGGCCTCGGCGTGGGCCGGATCAGCGCGCAGCCATTGGCTGAAAATCAGCTGATCGCCAGCACTCGGCCGATCATGCAACAGGCTCAGCCAAGCCAGTGCGGCCTGCTCCTGAGCGAGCGTCGGGGTGATGGTTTCTGATGGCTTCACGGTGCTTTCCCTGGCAGGCGTGGCGCGGGTTCGCGCAGGCTGGCCTTGCAGGCCTCGAGGGCGCGCATCATATGTTTTTCCACGGCACTTTGGGACAGGCCCATGGCCTTGGCGATGTCTGCGTACTTGCGGCCGTGAATGCGATTGAGCAAAAAGATCTGCCGCGTGCGCTCGGGTAAAGCGCGCAACGCCGCTTCTACATGGCGCAGATCGTTGCCCGCTTCGAGCGCGGCTTGCGGCTCGCTGCCGTGGCTGTGCGGTTCGTCCGGTTGCCAGCCTTCGTTGACGCGTGTGCGCGTGCCTTCGCTGCGCAAATGATCGATGGCGATGTTGCCGGCGCAGCGCAACAGGTAGGTGCTGAGTTCTTCGACCTGCACCAATGGCCGCCGCCAGAAGCGCAGAAACAGATCCTGCACCAGATCCGCCGCCGTCGCCCGGCAACCGACGCGCCGGTTCACCAGCGCTTCCATTTGCGAACGCTGGGACAGGAACACCTGAAGAAAATGCGCACGCGCCCCACGCGGTTCGTCGTCGCGGGATTCCGGCGGCAGACCGATCAGCACTTCAGCACTGCGCCCATGCCGCGAGCGGACTGGCCAACAGGCTCAATCCCGCCAGGGCCAAGGCCAGACGCGGGCGATACGGCAGCAGCAAGACCAAGGCCAGCGCACTGAGCATCAGCACGGCGAACCAGTCGACCAGGCCGAAGCTCCAGCCGTTCACCGACACCGCCGCCCACAGCGACAAACACAGCAGTAACCAACCACCGATTTTCAGGCCTTGACGACGTCGCACAGAAGGCTTGCGGCCGAGCAGTTCATCGTGGTGCCGAGGCATCGACAGGCACAACGCGGTGAATCCGGCGTAGGTCAGCAACAGAGGCAGAAGCATCAGTTCGCCCCTTGTTCAAGGATGATTGGCGCAGCCTTTTCGCGACGGGGCTTTTTGGCGCTGACGGTGTTTGCGGCGCGCTGCATTTTCCACGCAGCCCACGCCAGGAAGAGGCCTGTTGCGAGGCACGTCAGATCAAAACCCGCCAACGTCCAATCGCCCTGCATCAGGGTCGCAGCAAGATTCCACGGCGTGGTCAGCGCATTGATCAGCGGCACCGCGACGAACAGTGCAGCGCCCAGCACGAGTTGTTCAACCCAGGCCTTGCGCCCCGGACGCCACAACGCGTGCACCACGCTCAAACCCCAAGCGATAAAGAACGCATTCACTTCCCAATCTGCACGTCCGGCGAGGCTCACCGGCAACAAACGATTGACCAGAAAGAACACCGCCACGGCCGACACCAGCCCGGCCATGCTGGCAATGTTCAGCACTTCCACCAGCCGCAGTTCGAACGGCATCACGCCGCTCTTGGCGTGTTTGAGTTGCCGCTTGCCGAGCCAGATCACCAGCCCGGTGCCGATCATCGCCGTGCCGGCCAGACCGCAGATAAAGTACAGCCAGCGCAAAACCGGCCCAGCGAAATGGCCCATGTGCAAACCATAGAAGGCGCCACCCACGGCCATCGCCACGGGTTGCTCCGCTGTGTTGTCGAGCAGCTCTCCGCTGACGCCGTTGAAGGTCACGGCGCTGCCAAAATCATGCACCACGTGATCACCGGCGCGCGACAGCACCACGATGGCATTGGCGTCGCCCGGATTACTCACTGACAGGCGTGCCGTCTCGCCACCCGACCATTGCGCGCGGGCCTTGGCCAGCAGCGGTGCCATTGGCGCCAGTGCTGCAGTCACGTTGGCCCGTTCGGGGGTCTTCGAGGCAGGAAACACCTCATCGTAGAACTTGTTTATGTCACTGCCGTAAGACGCGACGATGCTCGCCGGCATGACCATCGACATGAAGATCACCAAGCTGCTGTAAGTGATCATCAAGTGAAATGGCAGGACCAGCACGCCCACCGCGTTATGCCCATCCAGCCATGAGCGCTGGCCTTTGCGCGGGCGGAAGGTGAAGAAGTCCTTGAAGATTTTCTTGTGGGTGATGATCCCGGTGATCAGGGCGACGAACATCACCATTGCGGCGATGGTCGCCAGCCAGCGGCCCCACGGGTAAGGCATCTGCAACTGAAAGTGAAACCGGTAGAAGAACTCGCCGCCCATGCTTTCGCGGCCCTGCACTTCGGCACCGGTTTGTGCGTCGAGGGTTTTCGCTTCGAAGCGCCCACGCTCGCCGGGGTTGGCGGGGTTTTGCTGCCAGCGCACGGTCAGGCCGGGATCGCGGGCATCGGGCAAAGCGATCAGCCAGCGGGATGCGCCCGCCGCGTGCTGTTGCAGGTAATCCTGAGCCAGGGTCATGCTGGTCTCGGCACTCACCGAGCGCGCAGGGATTTCCGGCTGCATCCAGTGACTTATTTCATCCTTGAAATAGGCCAGCGTGCCGGTCAGAAAAATCGCGAACAGCAGCCAGCCGAACACCAATCCGACCCAGGTGTGCAGCCAAGCCATCGCCTGACGAAAACCCTCTCTCATGCCAGGCCCAATCCACGCGCCGCGCCGGAAATGGTCGCCAAAATCACACTCGGCACCAATAGCCCGACCCACGCCGACCACGCGGTGCGGCAGGCGAAACACCAGAGCACGGCGACCAGATAGACCAGAAACGAAATGGTCATGCCGGTCACCACGGCTTCGGCGCGGCTCAACGGCAGCCATAACGTCAGGGTGACACTGGCCAACGCGGCCACCAGATAGCCGCCGAACACCGCCGCCAATACTCGCGAGGTGACAGCCAGACGGTAGGACATGGGAAGTGTGGCGAGTTTGCCTTTCATGTTTCGACCCTGAAACGAAAAAGGTCCGACGACTGTGCCGGACTGATAGGCGAGCAATATTAATGATAAATATTCTCATATGCAAAAGCATCTGATTGCCGGCAGTGACCGTGGAGCCCTACAATGCGAACAGTTCTTGTTCTCTAACGCATACTCTCTACCGCGTCACGAAAGCGCCCGGAGTCCACCGTTGTCATCCGCCCACCCCGTCGAATCGCTCTATCAGGCTCACCACAGCTGGCTGACTGGCTGGCTGCGGCGCAGACTCGGCTGCCCGGACAGCGCGGCGGATCTCGCCCAGGACACCTTCATCAAGGTGCTGACCGCCCGCGAGGCGCCGGTCATCATCGAACCGCGCGCCTTTCTGACGACGTTGGCCAAGCGGGTTCTGTTCAATCATTACCGCCGCCAGGATCTGGAGCGCGCCTACCTCGACACGCTCGCGCAGATGCCAGAGATGATCGCGCCATCCGAAGAAGACAAAGCGATCATCCTGCAAACGCTGATGGAGCTGGACGAGTTGCTCGACGGCTTGCCCCGCCCGGTCAAACGCGCATTTTTGCTGGCGCAGGTCGATGGCCTGACCTATCCGCAGATCGCCGCAGAACTCGGTATTTCTGTAGCCACGGTCAAACGGCATCTGAACAAAGCGGCGATGCGCTGCTATTTCGCCCTATGAACCGCGCACCGGATTTCTCCTCGCAAGTGGCCGAGCAGGCCGTGCACTGGCTGATGGAAATGCAGCAAGGCGCGCTCAGCCCGCGCCAGCAACAGGCCTGGCAGCAATGGCTTGATGCGCACAGCGAACATCAACGGGCGTGGGAACACATTCAGCGGGTCAACCAGCGCTTGCGCGGAGTGTCGTCACCGTTGGCGCACGCAGCGTTGAACGGGCCGAAGTCGGGCAGCCGTCGTCAGGCACTGAAACTGCTGCTGATTCTCGGCGCCGGCTCCGCTGTCACTTGGGGCATGCGCGAGCACAATCCGCTGCCGTCGCTGCTCGCCGATTACCGCAGCCCGATCGGCCAGCGGCGCAAAATTTCCTTGGGCGCAAGCGATCAGCTGCAGCTCAACACCGCCAGCGCGGTAGATGTCGACAATGCGCAGCGGCTGGTTCGTCTGCTCGAAGGTGAAATCCTGTTGACCGCTGCGCGAGCCTTCGAAGTACGCACGGCTCAGGGCATTCTGCGAACCCACGGTGCGCGCCTCAACGTCCGCCAGTTCGCCGATCGCACGCAGGTCGCGCTGTTCGAGGGTCGCGTCGAACTGAGCAGCAATGGACGCGCGCCGCTGCTACTGCAAATCGCGCGGGAATTGAGTTTCACCTCGACGTCAATCAGTGAGGCCAAACCGCTGAACACCAACAGTGGCGCCTGGGCCGAGGGCATGTTGGTCGCGGCGCACATGCGCCTTGGCGACTTCCTCGATGAACTGGGACGCTATCGTCGCGGCCAGCTCAATTGCGACCAGAAAGTCGCCGATCTGTTGATCTCCGGCACGTATCCGCTGGAAGACAGCGAGCGGATTCTCGATCTGCTGGAAATCAGCTTGCCGGTGAAAGTGAAGCGCTTTACGCGTTACTGGGTGACCGTCGAAGCACGGGTTTGAAAAATCTGCAAAAACAGTGAGCCGTTTTTCAGATCTGGCGTGACAGAGAAGGAAAGCCCCCTTGATTCAACCTTCTCAGGATCATCCGACATGCACCCCACACGCCTCACGCCACTGGCCCGCAGCCTGCGCAATCTTGTCCTCGGCGCCAGCCTGAGCTTTAGCGCTGTGCCCGCCGCACTGGCCGCTGACGCCAAGGCGTATCACATTGCGCCAGCGTCGCTGGAAACCGCCCTCAACCAGTTTGGCCGTGAAGCCGGCGTGCTGATTTCGTTTGGTTCGCAAGTCACCCACGGTGTGCAAAGCCGTGGTCTGGAAGGCAGCTACACGCCTGAGCAAGGTTTGAATGCCCTGCTCGAAGGCACCGGCCTGCAAGCGCGCGCCGAAGGCAACAATGCGTTCAGTCTGCAACCGCTGGCTGAGGCGGCGCTGGAACTGGACACCTCGACAGTCGTCGGCGACTGGCTCGGCGACGCGGCGCAAATCAATGTCTTCGAACATCCCGGGGCTCGCGACGTGATCCGCCGCGAAGCGTTCGAACGCCAAGGCGCGACCCAGGCGCGGGATGTGCTCAACCGTATCCCCGGCGTCAACGCCCCGGAAAACAACGGCACCGGCAGCCACGACATGGCACTCAACTTCGGCATTCGTGGTTTGAATCCACGCTTGGCCGCGCGCTCGACCGTGCTGATGGACGGCATCCCGGTGCCGTTCGCGCCGTACGGTCAGCCGCAGTTGTCGTTCGCGCCGATCAGCATGGGCAACATGGATGCCGTGGACGTGGTACGCGGTGGCGGCGCCGTGCGCTACGGTCCGCAGAACGTCGGCGGCGTGGTCAACTTCGTGACCCGCGCAATTCCAGACGAGCCAACCGTCAAGGGCGGCTTGCAGACTGAAACCAGTCCTTCGTCGAGCCATGACGGCTTCAAGACCAGCGCCAATCTGCTGGCCGGTGGCACCAACGCCAACGGTCTCGGCGGCGCGCTGTTGTACTCCGGCACCCGTGGCGGCGACTGGCGTGAACACAGCGACACTGAGATCGACGACCTGATCCTCAAGGGCAAATACCAGCTCGACGAGGCCAACAGCTTCAACGCCATGGCCCAGTATTACGAAGGCAAGGCCGACATGCCGGGCGGTTTGAACGTCGCTGATTACGATGCCGATCCGTATCAGTCGACGCGTCCGAAGGACCAGTTCTGGGGCCGCCGCACGATGTTCAATTTCGGCTATCGCTATCAGGAAGATCGCCGCGAATTCACCGCCAATACCTTCTTCACCAAAACCCTGCGCAGCGGCTATCTCGATCAAGGATCGTTCCTTTCGCTGTCGCCGCGCGAGTATTGGGTTCGCGGTCTGGAAACCCGGTTCGCCCAAGGCTTCGACCTCGGCCCGACCACCCATGAAGTCGGCGTCGGCTACCGCTACATCAACGAAGCCGGCCACGAACTGCGTTATCGCACGCCGATCGCCAGCAACGAATTCCCGACCACCAACAGCCGCAACGACCGCGACACCCGTGGCGGCACCGAGGCCAACGCGTTCTTCGTCGACGACCGCATCGACCTTGGCAAGTGGACGATCACCCCGGGCGTGCGCTACGAGATGATCGAATCGCAGCAGACCAACAAGCTCACCGACGTCAAATACAAGGGCGACTACAACACTGCGCTGCCGGCGTTGAACGTGCTCTATCACCTGACCGACAGCTGGAACCTGTACGCCAACACCGAAGGTTCGTTCGGCAGCGTGCAATACAGCCAGATGCCCAACCGCGTGAGCAGCGGCGAAGTGAAACCGGAGAAGGCCCGCACCTGGGAACTCGGCACGCGCTATGACAACGGTGCGCTGCGGGCGGAAATCGGCGCGTTCCTGATCAACTTCGACAACCAGTACGAAAGCAACCAGACCAACGATTCGGTGATCGCCCGTGGCGAAACCCGTCATCAGGGCATCGAGACCAGCGTCAACTACGCGCTGGACGACTTGAGCCCGGCGCTGGCCGGTTTCGATGTCTACGCCACTTACGCCTATGTTGACGCGACCATTCGTGAAGATGGGCCAAATAAAGGTAATCGGGTGCCGTTCTCGTCGAAGCACAAAGGCACGATTGGTCTGGGTTATACCGAAGGGCCCTGGAAGTTGAATCTGGACAGCAGTTTCCAGAGTGATCAGTTTGCTGATAACGCCAATACCTCGAAAGAAAGTGCCGACGGCAGCACCGGCAAGATCCCGGGCTACATGCTGTTCAGCAGTCGCGCGGGGTATGACTTTGGGCCGCAGTTGTCGGATCTGAATGTGGCTGTGGGGGTGAAGAACATCTTCAACACGCAGTACTTCACGCGTTCGTTTGATGACAACAACAAGGGGAAATATGTCGGTGAGCCGCGCACGGTTTATGTGCAGACGTCTGTAGCGTTCTGAGTGTTGCTGGCATCCTGATGGTTAGCCCGTCGAACCCGAGCCCCTTGCAATGTCCGGGTTCGACGGCACGCCTTCAGGATTCAGGTTTGGGTCCGGGCGTCGCTTGCAGATCACCGGCAACCAGTCGGCCTTTGACGGACTGCTCGTAGTCATAGGCATAGCCGATCAGCTCGCGCTCGCTCCACATGCGGCCGACGAAGATCAACGAAAAAGGCTGACCGCCGGGATACGCACCACTGGGCACCACCACTCCGGGAATGCCGGCAATATTGATGACCGAAGCCGTTGTCGCATCCATGAATCCCTCATAGACATCACCCAAGGGCTCGAACATCTGCGGGAATACCATCGCATCGAGATGGTGTTCACGCATGACCCCGTTGATGATGCGCAAATAGCGCTCGCGCAGGCGGGCAAATTCGGAAAGATCAGGTGCGTTGGCCGGTGTCTGGTATGACCCTGCCAGCACGGGCAACTGCGTCACGTAGTACTCCAGCGGCCCATCGGACTCAAACAGCTTTACGCCGATTCGCTCCTGCAATTGCTCAAGGGAATGAACCTCTGCGCTGGCGCCCAGCTTGCGCAGATAACGATCAAGATCATAAGCATGGGCATCCGATCCGCGCGCGTCATAACTGCCGTCAGCCGGCGCCAGATCAACCAGACCGGATCCGGCGAACGGGTCGGCGATCACCACCGCGCCCAGCGCCTGAAGCCGACTGACCGCCTTGCGATATTGTGTTTTCGTCTCCGCGGGTAAAGTGGCAAATGCCTTGTTCCAGCCCACCCCGAACAACCCGATTCGCTTGCCCTTGAGTGATCCCGTTTGCAAACCTGCGGCATAGCCTGCCTGGGGAATATTGCCGAAGGCAGCCGTGGTTTTAGGGTCGTCCAGGGTGTAACCGGCCAACACATCCAGAGTGATGGCCGCGTCGCGCACCGTACGCGCGATCGGCCCGACGACATCGCGGGTGGAACCCGCTTGCGGAATGACCCCGGAATTGGGAATCAGACCAAACGTCGGTTTGATCCCGACCAGACTCTGCGCCGCCGCCGGATTCTGAATGGAACCACCGGTTTCCTCGGCCAGCCCGACCACGGCAAAGTTAGCCGCGACGGCCGTCGCAGAGCCTGCCGAGGAGCCGCCCGGCGACCAAGCGCGATTGAGCGCGTTATACGTCACGCCCGCCCAGCTGTCATTGGCATTGGCAGGGTTTCCCGAAAATACCGGTATGTTGGTTTTGGCCAGAATGATCGCCCCGGCCGCCCGCAATCGCTGAACCACGGCAGAATCTTTTTCCGGAATCAGGTCGATGCCACCGGCCTTGGACGAGAGCGGCGCGTACCCGGCGGTGGAAGCAAATCCGGCCATGTCCATGGTGTCCTTGACGACCACCGGAATGCCCGCCATCACCGCCAGTTTTTCTCCGGCCTTGCGCCGCCGATCAATGTCGCGCGCTTCATTCAGCGCCCCCGAGTTCATCACGGTGAAGGCGTTGTAATAGGGATTGTATTGCTCAATGCGAGACAGAAAGGCTTTTGTCAGTTGCTCCGAGGTATAGCGTCCATCCTCGAAGCCTTGTTTGATTTGCGTGATGGTCAGTTCCCTGACATCAACCGGATCGCTCTGGGCGTAACTGCTGCACATTCCAAGTGCTGCGCCGACGATGATCGTACGGACAAAAGAGATCGAACCACTCGCAGTAATTTTCATTACAGTCATCCTTGATTTGTACAACTTCCAATTAAATTTTTTGAACTTATTACTTAGAACGTGAAGCCAAGCTTTAAATGTAAAAAAACTATGTACTTATTTAGATACAATGACCAGAACTTGCCTGACTGATATCAAATTGTGATCATGCAACACAAACAAAAACGGGCCTGCTTTCGCAGACCCGTTCTCATCGGTTGGCTATGAAATCAGCGCATCAACTGTTGATCGCTGCCTGCTCATTCTCGTCAAATTCTTCAGCCAACAGCTTGTCGTTGGCCTTGCCACTGAATGGCACTACAGCGGCGCGTGGTTTACCTCGCAGTTTGCCGAAAAGGTGCTCCAGTGCGTGCTCGAGTTTTTCGGCAGCGCCGTCGATTGCCTGTTCCAGGGAATCGGCCTTATGGGTCACGGAAATCGGTTGATGGCCTTTTGGCCGCGCTTCCAGCTGGCAGCGCATGTCATGGGGACCTGGTTTGTCACCGTTCTCGTCGCTCAGGTGGACTTCGACACGGGTCAGGTCTTCTTCATAACGGTCGAGCGTGCTCTCAATGGTAGTACGTACCCACTCCTCCAGTCGTTTACTGCCTTGAACGTGGTTATCGCTGTTGACTTGGATTTGCATAGTTCATCCCTTATTTCAGCTAGCTCGCGAGAGGCCGGATTTGAATTTCCTGACCCCTTGGTTACAACAATCGGCCCGACTGACGAACATTTCAACCCCTGAAAAAAGATAAATATTCATTCGCAAAAAAAGCCGGACAACCGAGCTAAGCGCTGGTAAGGTCGGGAGTTGGGTCGCCTCGCAACCCGGCAAAATTTGCTCACAATTGCCCGTCATTCAACGGGTGCAAGCTGCGAAAAATCCCCGCTTCCTCCACCAGCCAATCATGTACCGCACGCACGCCCGGATGGCTCAACGCTCCCGGTGCATAGAGCAATACGTAACGTTTATGGTTCGGTACCGACAGGCCAAAAGGCACGATCAACGTCCCCCGCTCCAGCTCATCGTTGAGCAACGTGCGCCGGGCAATCGCTACGCCCATGCCGGCAATCGCCGCTTCGATAGTCAGGTGATTGCGATTGAACGTGTGCCCGCGCCGTACGTCGGCGCCCTCGAAGCCAATCGCGTTTAGATAGAATTCCCACTCCGCGTATTCATAACTGCCACGCCAGGCAGTGATGTCGTGTAGCAACGGGAAATGCACCAGATCCGCCGGTCCGTGCAGCGGCGGTCGTCCGCGCAATAAGCTTGGCGCGCACACCGGGAAAATCTGCTCATCGAGCAAGGCTGTGGATTGCAATCCCGGATAACTGCCGTCGTTCAGATCGATCGCCAGATCGAAGTCGCCCTCGTGCAACGGCACGCTGCTGTCCTCGGCGACCAGACGCAACTGAATGTCCGGATAGCGCTGCTGCAGGCGCGGCAGCCGGGGCGTCAGCCATTTGCTGAGGAATGAAGGAATCGAGCGCAAGCGCAAAGTCCCGCTGATCATCCCGGCGTCCAGGCGACGCAATTCGGCATCGATGCTGCCGTACGCTTCGTTGACGGTAATCGCCAGACGCTGCCCTTCTGCACTCAGCTCTACACCGCGCGCGCGCCGATGAAACAAGCGAAAACCGAGGCGCTCTTCCAATTGACGGATCTGTTGGCTGACTGCCCCAGGCGTTATGTGCAGCTCTTCCGCACAACGGGTGAACGACAGGTGCCGCGCGGCACAGGAAAACACCTGCAGCCAGACATAAGTCTGGGCATGCAATTGACGGCTCATCGTTTAGTCCTGCTAAAGGCTTACTTAGGAGGTTTCGTTAGTCACGTAGGACCCACGTAGGCAGTATCGCCGACATTGCGCTTGTCCGACAAAAAATGGCAGCGATTCCTACTCCATTGCTTGTGAGGGTTTAGCATGGCTATCAGTGTTTTCGATCTATTCAAAGTTGGCATCGGGCCGTCCAGTTCCCACACTGTGGGTCCAATGCGCGCTGCCGCGACCTTCGCCCAAGCGCTGATTGATCAGCGTTTGTTGAACGATGTGCGTCGCGTTGAAATCCGGTTATACGGCTCGCTGTCCGCCACTGGCGTCGGCCATGCCACGGACCGCGCCACGGTGATGGGCCTGATGGGCGAGTGGCCGGACAGCATCGATCCCTCGACCATCGATCTGCGCATCCAGCAATTGCGGGAGACAGGCCAACTGCCCCTCGCCGGGCAGAGAGAAATTGCCTTCAACTGGCAGCGCGATCTCCTACTGCTGGACGAGAGCCTGCCCTACCACCCCAACGCCATGTCGCTGACAGCCTTCGGCGAAACCGCCGAGCTGTTCGAGCAGACGTACTACTCGGTCGGTGGCGGGTTCATCATCGAAGCGGCGGAAGCCGAGTCCGGTGTCGCCCCGGCCGGCGACGTCGTGTTGCCTTATGATTTTTCCAGCGCCGCTGAACTGCTGTCGCTGTGCAAGAAGCACAATCTGCGCGTATCCGAACTGATGATGGCCAACGAGCGTGCGTGGCGCACTGACGCGGAAATTCGTCAGGGCTTGCTGCACATCTGGTCGGTGATGCGCGAATGCGTCGAGCAGGGCTTGCGCCACGAAGGCATTCTGCCCGGTGGTCTGAATGTGCCGCGCCGCGCGGCGAAACTGCACCGCAGTCTGTTGGAAATCGGCAAGCCGAATGTCATCAGTTCAACGCTGTCGGCGATGGAATGGGTCAACCTGTTCGCCCTCGCCGTCAACGAAGAAAACGCCGCCGGCGGGCGCATGGTCACCGCGCCGACCAACGGTGCAGCCGGGATCATTCCGGCGGTTCTGCACTACTACATGAAATTCAACCCGGACGCATCTGACGATGACGTCGTCGCTTTCTTTCTCGGCGCGGCCGCCGTCGGCATTCTGTGTAAGAAAAATGCCTCGATCTCTGGCGCCGAAGTCGGTTGCCAGGGTGAAGTCGGATCGGCCTGCGCGATGGCCGCTGCTGGCCTGGCCGATGTGCTCGGCGCCACCCCGGAGCAGCTGGAAAACGCCGCCGAAATCGGCCTGGAACATAACCTTGGCCTGACCTGCGACCCAGTCGGCGGTCTGGTCCAGGTGCCGTGCATCGAGCGCAACGCCATCGCCGCCGTGAAAGCGATCAACGCCACGCAAATGGCCCTGCGCGGCGACGGCAACCACTTCATCTCCCTCGACCGGGTCATCCGCACCATGCGCGATACCGGCGCCGATATGCATGACAAATACAAAGAGACTTCACGGGGCGGCCTGGCGGTGAACTGGGTGGAGTGCTGATTCCGGTTGCACTGTCAGCGGTCATCGGCCCGGTTCTGCCCTGAAAACGAGCCACAAAAAAAGGCGAGCCAGATGGCTCGCCTTTTTTATCCCCGTGTTCATTGTTCGACAATTTTCCCGGCACAGCCCTTGCTACATCACCTTGGCAACTCCTACGTGAAGCAACAAAGACAGACCACGGAATGGCCAGTGATCCGGTCGGGCGAACCAACCCGATCATGGCCGGTCAACAACTGCACGTTCAATCAGGCGGTGACGCATCATGGACAACCCATTTCAGATCATTACCGATGCCTTCGCGCCGGACTATCAGATCAATCTGAGCATTCAGGGCCTGGACGGCAGCATCATGCTGACCCTGTCCAAAAGTGGCCACATCGTGGCCAAACGCATGATCAGCGCCGAGCAGCGCAATGATCCGGCGCGGCTCAAGCGGCTGGTGCAAAGCATTCAATTCGGCATCGCCATCGAACAGGGCCACAGCGCCATGGCGATTCTCGAAGCCATGACCAGCGGCGATGGGCTCACCCCGCCACCGCCACGGGTCGTCGGCCAGCCTCGGCAAGCGGCCGGGCTTTAAAGCTCGCCCTTTTCTACCTCGGGATGCTCGCCGGAACCCGCGCCGAGTTTGCGCTGCGGTTTCTCGATCTTCACCGAGGGAAATTGTGACGAGGCGTAACGCACCACCAGAATCGAGAACGCCAGCAGCAGAATCCCGCCGCACAGGTAGATGATGCCCATGTCAGGCGGGTTGTGGTGCGAGACGTTGGAGATCAGCAAGCGGGTCAGCGCGGTGATCGCCACGTAGATCAGGAAGCGCACCGGCATGTGGTTGGTCTTGAAATAAATCCCGACCATCGCCCCCAATTCCAGATAGATGAACAGCAACAGAATGTCATCGATCTTGATGTGGCCTTCCTCGAGCATGCCGAGAAACTCCATCACCGCCGCCCACGCCGTCACCGCACCGATGGCAAACAGCGCCAGATAGTGGAAGGTTTCGACGAACAGGTTGCCCAGGGACTCGGCCAGTTGATGCACGTTTTGCCGCAGTTTCTCGGCCCAGTTGATTTTCACGATGATGTTCCTTAGCCCGATTCGAGCGGATGATGCGTGTTGGACGTGACGGTTTTCTGCACGTAACGGTTTTCATGCAGAAAAGAGGCCACGCCATCATGGCGAGGTGCCGCCAAACCCGCGCCGTGGCGTTTGGTCGCATGCCCACGCGCGCCCCCTGACAAACCCTAAATTCGGTCTACATTGAAAAGCCACTACCCATGGCGCAGGGATTCGCTTATCCTTTTCGCTGTATATGGATACAGTAGTCGTCAAGACAACTTAATGTGAAGGCATGTGAGGTGGTGAATGGCCGTCGAAGTGGTATACCGCAGCAGCCGAGATCTGGAGCGCTTGTTCATGGATAAAGCCGAAGCTGACCGTCATGACAAAATGCTCGAACTGGCCGAATATCTGGCCGATGTGCTGCAAAAAGCCGTTCCGTCCCTGACTGAACAGCAAGTGGAAGAAGCCGGGATCTACATGGCGAAGAACCGCGATGTGTTCGCCCGGGCATTCAAGAGCCAGCCGGATGCACTGTCCGAGCTGATCAATGCACCGGCAGAGCCTGTCGAGAACGTTGAAGTGGCTGAAACGGCCGACGCGCCGGCGAAGCCAGCCAAAGCGGCGAAAGCTGCAAAGTAAGCGATGCCCGAATTGAATAGGCCCTGAGTCGAATGGCTCAGGGCCTTTTTCATGCCTGCGAAACTCAGCGATACAAAACTTTTTCCGCCAACTCATCCGCTACCCGCGCCGGCGAACGTTTTTCCGCCTGCGCATGGGCAAACACTTCGGTCAGCCGTGAACTGATCTTCGACAGATGCGCGGTAATCATCGGCAACTCCTCACCGCGATGTTTCAGCGAGACATAGATCAGGCCACCGGCATTGATCACGTAATCCGGCGCATACAGAATCCCGCGCCGCTCCAGTTGATCGGCCACATCGAGATGGGTGAGCTGATTATTCGCCGAACCCGCCACTGCCGAACAACGCAACTGCGTGACGGTGTGGCTGTTGAGCACGCCGCCCAAGCCACACGGCGCCAGAATGTCGCAAGGCGTACTGAGCAGCGCGTCATTGGCGATGGGATGGGCGTTGAGCTGTTCCATCGCCAGTTGCACCTTGCCGTGGTCGATGTCGCTGACCAGCAGTTCCGCCCCGGCTGCATGCAGCTGCTCGGCCAAAGCGAAGCCGACGTTGCCCAAGCCCTGAATGGCCACGCGCAAGCCTTCCAGATTATCGCTGCCCAGGCGCGCCATGGCCGTCGCGCGAATGCCGGTGAACACACCCATCGCCGCATGCGGCGCCGGGTCGCCCGCCGAGGTGGTGCTGGTCACATGCTGGGTTTGTTGGGCGATGCAATCCATGTCCGCCACCGAAGTGCCGCTGTCGATGGCAGTGATGTAGCGGCCATCGAGCTGGTCGATGCAGCGGCCAAAAGCTTCGAACAGCGCGCCGCGATTTTCCACATGGGCCGGGCGCACGATCACCGCGACGCCGCCGCCCTGCGCCAGACCCGCGAGCGCCGCCTTGTAACTCATGCCCTGGGCGAGGCGAATGGCGTCCTCCACGGCAGATTCGTCATTGGGATAGGCAAGATAACGACATCCGCCCAAGGCTGGCCCGAGGCGACTGTTATGAATGGCAATGACCGCCTTCAACCCGGAGATCGGGTCAACGCTAAGGTGCAGCGAATCCAGGCGAGTGCTTTGCATGAGCGCAAACATCGTTGGGCTCCCGAATCACTTCTTGTAGAACGCCAGTATAGGCTTGCGCCTGAAAATTGCTGGAGCGCGCCGGAATAAGCGCCCCCGAGTTCAATGGCTTTACGGCATAACACTGCGCCTGCAAAACCGGACACTGGACGAATGCCACGGACGGGGCTAAAACGAGGCATTCGACGGAGATTTCGATGAGTCCGCGCCAACGTTTTTTCGAGTGTCTGCACCGTTCCCCGCCCGCGCTGCTGGAAGCTGCGCTGTGGATCGCCGCCGAGCACGAAAAAGAGCTTGATCCCATTGCGCTGCTGCAGGACTTCAAAGAGCTGCGACAACGCATCAGTTACGGTTTGCCAATGCTGCCGGTCAGGGAACTGGCACAGCCGCTGCTGCGGCGCATGATTGAATTGGGCTTTGCCCAGGACGACTTTCTGCCACTGCGTCCGCAGGCGGCGTTACTGCACAAAGTCTTGCAAACCCATCGTGGTCAGCCTCTGGCGCTGGCGTTGATTGCGCTTGAACTGGCGCGCGGTCTGGAGATTCCGCTGGTCGGCGTCAACTTCCCCGGGCACTTCCTGTTGAAGGTGCCAGGTGCCGATCACCTTCTTGATCCGTGCGGCGGGCGACGCTTGTACCCCAACGATTGTCGTGAGCTGTTGCAGCGCCAATATGGGCCGAACATGAAGCTCAACGCCGAGCACTTGGCGACGGCGACGCCCGTGCAGATGCTGCAGCGGCTGTCACGCAATTTGCGCCAACTGCACCTGACCCACGACGACTTCATCGCCGCGCTGATCGACGCCGAACGCGTGCTCGAATTGGGCGACGCCGGCGCCGCCGATTATCTGGCCCGGGCCAGTCTCTACCAGCGGCTCGACTGCCCGAATGCCGAGCGCTTCGATCTGGAGCACGCCTTGCTGCTCAGCGACGATCCGATCCAGCGACTGCGCCTGACCGAGCGCCTCGGCCATCTCCCGCCCAACTCCGTGGTCCACTGAAAACGGTGGCTCCCACAGGTTCGCTGTAGACCTTAATTATGTGCTCGGCACACATCACTGTGGGAGCGAGCTTGCTCGCGAAAGCGGTGTATCAGGTACATAAATGTTGACTGACAGACCGCCTTCGCGAGCAGGCTCGCTCCCACAGGGTTATGGAGTGTCGGGTTGATTGGCAGGATGGGCCTTGATGAACGCCGGATGCTCAGCCGCCAGTGCGGCGACCCGGCGAATTTTCGGATACGCCTCCAACGAAACATTGAAGCGCTCCGCCGCATACAACTGCGGAATCAAATAAACATCCGCCACACACGGCCATTCGCCAAAGCAGAAGCCGCGGTCACCGATCAACTGTTCAACCGTCGCCAGCCCCTGACTGATCCAATGGCTGAGCCACTCAACCACCTGCGGCTCGTCCTGCCCCAATTGGCGCAGGCGATTGAGCACGCTGACGTTGTGCAACGGGTGTACATCGCAACCGATCACCGCCGCGACGCCGCGCACATGGGCGCGTGCGACGAGATCTTCGGGTAATAGCGGCACCTGTGGATAACGTTCCTCCAGATACTCGATGATCGCCGGCGACTGGATCAGCAACTCGCCGTCATCGGTGCGCAACGCGGGCACTCGTCCCTGAGGATTGATCGCCAGATACTCCGCCTGCCGATGCTCGCCACCGGGCGGTGCGATCAGGTTGACCGGCAGCGCCTGATAGTCGAGCCCCTTCAGCGCCAGCGCGATCCGCACTCGGTACGACGAGGTCGAACGGTAATAGGTATAGAGATCCATGCCCCGCTCCCGTCAGCGCGCCGCCAGCACTTTGCCACGGCACTCGCCGAAGCCGATCGACGCAAAACCGTCACGAGCGCAGCGCGCGCGCAGGATGATTTCATCGCCGTCCTCGAGGAATTTGCGCACTTCGCCGGAGGCCAGCTCGATGGGCTTTTTGCCGCCCTCGGTGATTTCCAGCAGGCTGCCGAACTGACCGTCTTCCGGCCCGGACAAGGTGCCCGAACCGAACAGATCACCGGCCTGCAACTGGCAGCCATTGACGCTGTGGTGCGCGACCATTTGCGCGACGGTCCAGTACATGTAGCGGGTGTTGCTCAGGGTCAGGCGATGGGCTGGCAAATTCTGCTCGCGCATGGCTTCGGTGAGCAGCAGCACTTCCAGTTCGATGTCGAAAGCACCGCCATCCTGATCGCGCTGATCGAACAGGTACGGCAGCGGCTGCGGATCGCCTTCAGGACGCTTCGGTTGCGCGGTGCGGAATGGCGCCAGCGCTTCTGCTGTTACGACCCACGGCGACACGCTGGTGATGAAACTCTTCGACAGGAACGGGCCCAGCGGTTGGTATTCCCACGCCTGGATATCGCGCGCCGACCAGTCGTTGAGCAGGCAGAAACCGGCGATGTGATCAGCGGCATCGCCGATGGCGATCGAATCGCCCATCTCGTTGCCCTGACCGATCCAGATACCCAGTTCCAGCTCATAGTCCAGACGTGCGCACGGACCGAAGGTCGGCTCGGTCTGACCGGCCGGCAGCGTCTGACCTTTCGGGCGACGCACGTCAGTGCCGGAGGCGCGCACGGTGGAGGCGCGACCGTGGTAACCGATCGGCACATGTTTGTAGTTCGGCAGCAGCGGGTTGTCCGGGCGGAACAGTTTGCCGACGTTCTGCGCGTGCTCGATACCGACATAGAAGTCGGTGTAGTCGCTGATCCGCGCTGGCAAATGCAGTTGGCAATCGGCGGCCAGTGGCAGCAGTTTTGCGCCCTGGGCTTCGATGCTGCCACGGTGCGTGCTGCCTTCGCTGAACAGTTCCAGCAAACATTCACGCAAGGCAACACGAGCATCGCGACCGAGTTCGAAGAATGCGTTCAACTGGCCGCCGTGCATGGCTTCCACAGCACTGCGCGCCGCGCCGTCAAACAGACCGGCCTCCAGCGCCACTTGCAAATCGAAGATGTGTTCGCCGATCGCTACGCCGGCACGCGGTTCCGAATCGTTGCTGCTGAACACGCCAAGCGGCAAGTTCTGTAGCGGGAACTCAGTGTGGCCGTTGGCCGAAGCGACCCAACTGCGGGTGATGGAATTCTGCGTCATGGGTTATCTCCGGGTCGGGTCGAACGTGGCGGGCAACGTGGCCCAGCAAGCGTCGTAAGTGGATTGCAGTTGCGGGCAGTCGAGGGCGAAACGGCTTGGGCGCAGCACCTGACTGGTCTCGAACATGAAGGCCATGGTGTTGTCGATTTTCGCCGGCTTCAGCTCGGCGTTGATCGCTTTGGTGCAAGTTTCGCCGTCCGGTCCGTGGGCGCTCATGCAACTGTGCAGCGAGGCGCCGCCAGGCACGAAACCTTCAGCCTTGGCGTCGTATTCACCCTGGATCAGGCCCATGAATTCGTTCATCAGGTTGCGGTGGAACCACGGTGGCCGGAAGGTGTTTTCGGCGACCATCCAGCGCGGCGGGAAGATCACGAAGTCGAGGTTGGCCAGACCGTGCACGCTGGTCGGCGAGGTCAGTACAGTAAAGATCGACGGATCCGGGTGATCGAAACTCACCGTGCCGATGGTGTTGAAACGCCGCAGATCGTATTTGTACGGCACGTTGTTGCCGTGCCAGGCCACCACGTTGAGCGGCGAGTGATTGAGCTCTGTGGCCCACAACTGACCGAGGAACTTCTGCACCAGCGTGGTTGGCTGCTGCAGGTTTTCGTAAGCGGCGACCGGGGTCAAAAAGTCGCGCGGGTTGGCCAGACCGTTGCTGCCAATCGGCCCCAGATCCGGCAGGCGCAGCGGCGCACCATGGTTCTCGGCGACGTAACCGCGGGCTTGCGGGTCGAGCAGCTCAACGCGAAATTTCAGGCCACGTGGCAGCACGGCGATTTCCAGCGGCGCCACTTCCAGCACACCCAATTCGGTCCTAATGCGCAGACGACCGAGTTGTGGCACCAACAGCAGTTCGCCGTCGGCGTTGAAGAACACCCGCTCCATTGAGCGATTGGCGGCGTAGTTGTAAATGCTGATGCCGGACGGTTTTTCAGCAGCGGAGTTAGCGACCATGCTCACCAGCCCGTCGATGAAATCGGTCGGCTCGGCCGGAATCTCCAGCGGGTTCCAGCGCAGGCGATTGGGCGTGACTTCACCGAGCGGACCACCGGCCAGTTGCCGTTCCAGTTTGACGAAGGCCGGGTGATTGGCCGACGGCTGAATGCGGTACATCCAGGTTCGCCGCGCTTCACTGCGGGTCATGGTGAACGCAGTGCCGGAAAACAATTCGGTGTAGAGGCCGTACGGGGCTTTTTGCGGGGAGTTCTGGCCGACGGTCAGCGCGCCGGGCAACGCTTCAGTGCTGAATTCGTTGCCGAAACCGGACTGATACGCCAGCGCCTGAGCGGTTGAATCGAGGTTCATGGTGCCTCCTGAACAGGGAGTCGGCAGTGGCCCATCGCTCTGGCTCAGAGGTTTCGGCACGCCGGGGTTATTATTTTCGTAATTCGATTACGCATAACGTAATTTGCTCGCTATCCAGCGTCAAGCTATAAAGACGCCCATTCGTTTCGGAACCCGGCCGCACCATGGAAAAAACCAGCGACAGTAACGGCAAACAGAAAGTCCGCTCCGCCGAAGTCGGCACCGACATCCTCAAGGCCTTGGCCGAGTTGTCGCCCTCGACGTCGCTGTCGCGTCTGGCCGAGCACGTGCAGATGCCGGCGAGCAAGGTCCATCGTTATCTACAGGCGTTGATCGCCTCGGGTTTCGCCGAGCAGAACGCCGCCACCAACCATTACGGCCTCGGTCGTGAAGCGTTGCGCGTTGGCCTGGCCGCGCTCAACAGTATGGACGTGCTGAAAGTCGCCGCCCTGCCGTTGGCCGAACTGCGCGACGAACTCAACGAAACCTGCTTTTTGGCGGTGTGGGGAAATCAGGGTGCAACTGTCGTGCACATCGAACCGGCGATACGCGCAGTGACCGTCGTCACGCAATTGGGCTCGGTATTGCCGCTGCTCAGTTCTTCGACGGGATTGGTCTTCAGCGCGTATCTGCCGCATCGGGAAACCGATGAGTTGCGCGAGCAGGAAATCGTTGTGGCCGATCATCCGCTCAAGAGTGAAGCGGCTTATACCGCGCTGTGTGAACAGATCCGCGAACGCGGTCTGCATCATGTGCACGGTTTGCTGATGCCGGGTGTGGATGCGTTGTCGGCTCCGGTGTTCAACGCCGTCGGACAAGTCGCCGCCGTGCTGACCATCGTCGGCCCGACTTCACTGTTTCACGCCGACGAAAACGGCCCGGCGGCGCAGCGCTTGCTCGCTGCGTCGCGGGCCGTGAGCTGGCGGATGGGATATGAATCCGCCGATTGACACTGCCCGGTCAAGCGCCTGGCGGCACTCGCCGGGCACTGATCAGTGCAGCGTCGTTTCGCTCAGACTGCTTTGATACTCTTCCATCAAGTCTTTGATGTAGCCCAATAGGAACTCCTTCGGGGCGTCCTTGCCCATAGCCGCCGCCACCCACTCCGCGATGACCATATTGTCCTTGGCGAGGCTGAACAGCGATTGCTGGACGCGGGTGACTGCCGGCTTGACGACATTTTTGCCGGACCCGGCCAACGCTGCGGCTTTGCCGAGGCTGACCAAGGCCACCAGCATGTCCTTGCCATGCCAGAAGGCACCGCTGTAATCCCCACGCCGATAGGCCTCGGAGGCACTGTAGGCACTTTTCAGCATCGTCACCGCCGTCACTGCCAAGCCCACAGGTGGAACAACAAGGCTGACCAGTGAGGCCGTCATCATCGCCGTGTCATATACCAATTCGCCGATGAGCTCATTCAGGCTGGTGGTTCGTTCATCAATATCTCTCAGCGCCCGGTCGATTTTCTTGTAGTGCAGACCATTGAGGTCGACCACTCGATATTTATAGTCGGGCTTCAAGGGCTCCACGGTACTCATGGTCGAAGCGAGACTCTCGAAGTAATCGTTCACCACTTTCTGATCTTCGATCAGTACACGCTTGATGTAGTACTCGCGAAATGGGCCAGGACGGTGCCGAATGGAACCGACAAATTCTTCAATTGGACGAAATGACTTTTGGTCCGGAGCATTGGGCGTATAGAGGTAGTTCACCAGTTCTCCGCCGGCCTGCAAATGGAAGACATAAACGCCCTCGACGATTCTTCCGCCACATAGACTCAAGGAAAAGATGCCCTCACCAGGTCCCGGGAACGCAGCCTGGTCATACATCAAGTCGCCTTTTTCAGCCAAGCGATCAATCACGCGTTGAAAAGCCGGCAGCACTTGCGCGTGGATCTGCCCATTGAAATAGTCAAACAACACAGCGCGGTGCATTTCACATCGAATCTTTTTAGCATGCACGGCACGCTTGAACTCATAAACTGGCGTTCCCAGTGTGCGGTAATCGTCCTTGAGCATCTGCGTATATTTGTCATCCGGGTGCAAAGTGCCGGATAAATGCGCAAGATCCTGGATCGTCAGCTTATTGACTGTCGGGTGCCCCGACTTCAGATGAAACTTCGGATTTTGCCC
This sequence comes from Pseudomonas sp. WC2, assembly GCF_050586545.1. NCBI lineage: Bacteria > Pseudomonadati > Pseudomonadota > Gammaproteobacteria > Pseudomonadales > Pseudomonadaceae > Pseudomonas > Pseudomonas sp. WC2. The sequence goes on from NZ_JBOBDR010000007.1 coordinate 164,710, forward strand.
AGGCAATATGTACGCCGGATGCGGTGCCGTGAACGTCAGTTCTTCGACCAGAACGGTGGTGAGGTCTTTGATAAAGTCATCGGTCTGCACCATGATCAGATCGGGATTGATCTCTGCGCTTTCCCCTTTCATCTTGAGCACGGCTTCCAGCCGCGTCTTGATCAGGTTTCTGGTGAACGTTTCAAAGGAAGGTAATGCGTTTTCCCGTGCATCGACGGTGGCGAGAGCTCTGAACTCGGTATCCAGCCGCGCGTATTGCTGGCGAGTGGCGGGCCCTGCATGGCGGTATTCGAGTGTCGCCACCACGCTGTGCAATGCGACTTCAAACTGGTAGAGGAAGTCGACATAACTCATCAATGGCTTTCGAGTATCGAGCTTCAGTTCAACGTATTCATAACTCAGGTTGTAGCGATACCCTAACTGCCCGTCCCTCAAAGCGCCCAGAGTCCCCGAATAGTCTAATTCGCCAGGCCGGATGATCGATTCAGCGAAACGGCGATCTCCGGACATCAGGTTTTCAAACCATTCAACAAAATCCCGCGCATAGGCGAACTTATGAAATTCAAAAGTATCCGCCGGAGTTTTCACATATACGTAGTAAGCAAGCGTATTAGGCACCTTGAAAACCAGCACATCTTTCAGTGCTGTTACATGCCCCTTATCAATGCGGACACCTTTGATAGGAATGCCCGGATCCCCCGCCATTGCTCGCTGGATCATGGCCACTTCAGCGTCACTGTAAATCCCGCGATGCCGCGCAACGTACAGCGCAAGCTCCATTCGAGCGTGCATGCAATTTGCCAACGCAGTCCCTAAATTTTCTGGTGCTGCAGCGGGGATTGAGGAAACGAACTCCACACGCAAATCGCGATTATTCAACCAGCTTTCCAGCCAGCCCTGTACTAACCGGCTGTTGGCGGGTGCGCCCTCGACGGTGAGTTGGGCGCGCTTGCCCGAGTCATGCAAGCCAGTCAGAAGAAACTCGCGCAGCGTCCTGACATCTTTCTGCTGGATGGTGCGTCCACCGACCTGCATTTTATAAAGACTGTGAATTTTCACTTCGTCCGCGTTCAACTGTTCGCCGAATGCACTCATGGTCCATTCAGAGAACGCCCGAGACACGTAGTCCTGCAACGAAAACACGCGATCAAATTCGGTTTTGTAGTCAGCCTCGTAACGCTCTTTCGAATACTCAAGTTCAAGGTAGCGACGCTGGACATCACCGCCAGCCTTCTTTAACCACTCTGGCCACTCGTTGCGTTTGATCGCCGCTTTCAGGAGCTCATAACGTTGTTGCGCTGTATCGCCGAGCGCCGCCAGTTGTTGGATTTTTTCCAGGTTGACCAACCAGTCCTGACGCCGCTCTGCCTGCGTGCCGGCCTGTGCAATGATCGCCGTACGCTGCTCCTGCAAGTGCACGTCGACATAGTGTGCGACCACGCTCTTCGACAGTACGGGGTAAGTGACTTCATTGGATGGCAGCGAAAAGCGCGTGCAAATTGCCTGATGCATCTGCGCGCTGGAACTGAAGTATTCGAAACCGTTGTCCGGGGTGTACAGAATCCAGCCACCCAGGGTGTTATCGGGTTTGATCTCTGCCACCGAGTGGAATGAGCGATCAACGATGAAACTCGCGCTCAGCGACTTTGCCGCCGGGACGGCACTGCCGGTTTTTATACGGAAGAACGCCGCCGTGTCGGTTTTCATCAACTCGACAACCCGCGCCGCATCTGTCTCCTTGAGTGCGCCGGCAATAACACCGAGCGACAACTCAGCCATCAGTACTTTGACCGTTTCTTCCTGTAAGGCAGTCCTGTTGTTGAGCACACCGCCAGGCACGGCCGTGTGGCCTTTCCAATGTTCGTCCAGTGCCGAACGTAAATCAGTGCCAAGCGACTGCAAAACTTTGGTCATCGCATCTTCAACGGCAATGATACCCAAGCCCTGTACTTTGAATTTATCACTCTGGGTGTCTGCAAAGTGATAAACGCCATCCTCGCCCTGGATGTAATTGGGCAGCACAGAATTTTCCAGACAGTGAATCAGCACCTCAGACAGGGAGCCCGCCGGTCGCCTGGCGATGTCGTCTGCGGTCTTGCCTCTAACTATGTAAACAGCATTAATATCAACCAATTTGTTGAGTCGATAAATTGAATCTACCAGTTTACGTCGAGCGATCGCTCGTACCGATGGAATGCCCTGAAGAGTTTTGGCAAGTTCACCCAGCACGTCGCCGGCCTTCACCAGTTCGAACTCACTGGTGACGTCCTCACCCTCATGACCGAGCATAAAGCTTTTAAAATTAGAGATCATTTGAACACCACTTATCTTGTTAATTTAACCCGCCACACTGACAAGTCATTAACCAAGACTAAGTTTTATTCAAACAAGCAAGAAGCCGAAGAAGTTTTCAGCATATATGCAGGCGTGCCAAGACATTACTCAATCGCGAAAATACATTTCCGACCCGTTCAAAAAAGCCCTATCACTTTGGCTTTCGCAACCGCTTGGGTGCGGCGCTCCACGCCCAACTTTGCATTAATCCTTCGCGCATGGGTTTTCACCGTGTGCAGAGAGATATAAAGAAATTCGGCAATCTTTTGATTGGATTCACCCTGAGCAATCAAACGCAGCACTTCAACTTCCCGGCGACTTAGAATAGTTTCGCCAACAGTGTGAGACGCTAAAGTTTTGGCGATTAATGGCGCATCAATACAGCGTAATTGAAACTCGAGCAGCGTTTGATGTAACTGATTTCGCTCGATCAACCGCTGCCCCAGTTCAAGGGCGCGCTGTGCCGAGGTCGTGTCTCCCTTGATCCAGGCCAAGTGCGCCATAACCAGATGCAACTCGGCTTCGTGGTGCACCATGCCACGTTGTTGCGCGTCCTCGAGAGCATGCTGAACGTAAGCGATATCGATCATCAATGGACGCAGTTGTGCCTGAGCCGTCACGAGCAAATAGTCGAGGCGCGCAATCAACGCGAAGGTAGCCGGCGGTGCCTGTCGCGCCTGCGCACCGCGGAAGTGCCGCAATACCCGGCTCAGTGCTTCCTCTGCCAACTCCGGCCGCCCCTGCTGCAACCAGAACTGACTGCTGACTTGCAGCAACACTCCGCGATAAACCGTGTCTGGAATTTGTCGTTGCTGCATCAACCGCTCGGCGTCGCGCAAGCGGCCAAAGGCTTGGGTATAGTCCTGATGATTGGCCGCCAGTTGTGCCAGCCCGAGAAACCCATAAAGCACACGCTTGTCATGGCTGCGCAGACAATCGTCCAGACCGCCGCGAAAGAATTCCGCCGCGCGTTTTTCATGGCCCATGCACAGCGCCAACCGGCCACGCCGCAAGGCAATGCGCCCGCGCAATGGCACGGGTGGGGATTCGCGCTGTTCGAGCAATGCCTGCATGTTGGCCAGCAATTGTTCAGCCCGTGCCGGGGCCCCGCGTTGTTCGAGCCATTGCGCGTGATCGAGTTCAAGCAAGCCCTCGAACAACAAGGAGCCCTGCGCCCTGGCCAGGCACAAGGCCTCACGGTTGATCGCGTAGGCGAGGTCCAGTTCGCCGCAGAGCAAGGCTTGCTGGGTTTGCCCCGACAGACACAACAACCGCGCCGTCCAGGCGTCGGCGGACAACTCCGCCAGCGCTTGCTGAAAATGCTCGCGAGCCGGCGCCATCCGCCCCTGCAAGTGCAGAAGCCAGCCTTGCAGTGCCTGCCAGCGGGCGATCCATTGCCGCTGCTGCTGCGCCGAGGGTTGCGGGACGAATCGCACCATGTGCTCGATGCAAGTGGCGGCTTGTTCAAAGCGTCCGGCGAAGAGCAGCGCGGCGGTGATCAGACCGACCTGTTGCGGTGAACACAGGGTCAGCTCTTCGCCCTGCTGCTCATGCAGACGCAGCAACAGCACAACGGTCTGATCTTCAAACAGGTCTTCGAAACTGAAATGCTGCAACAGGCTGATCGCCACCTCATATTCCTGCGCTTGCAGGGCCTGTTCGAACGCCGCCCGCCAGTCCTGCCGCGCGCAAAACCATTGGCAAGCGAGCCGATGCCAGGATCGCCCTTGCGGCCAATGCGCCTCTTGCATCACCCGGGTCAACGGTGGAAAAACCTGCAGCCACTCGTTCGACGCCTGCCACGGTTCGATGAAGCAGCCCAGCAACTGCAACTCGCGCAGATACTGCGCACCCTCCCCGGCGCCGAACAAATACTCACAGAGATCCGCGTTGAAACGCGGCAGATGCGCCAGCACTCGCCAGGCTTCGGCCAGCTCCGGCGACAGGTGGTTGAAGAGTTCGTGTTGCAAGTAGTCGAACAACGTGTCGACGCGCTGCTGCGGCTGATGGCTTTGCGCCCAATCGCATTTCTGCAGCAACGCCATGCGCACGCCGGCACACCAACCGCCCGTGCGCTGGACGATGCGCGTGGCCACGCTGCACGCCTGCTCGGCAGACAAATGGGTCAACGCCTGAGCAATCTCGTCCGGGGTCAGCGCCAGCGTCGTGCTGTCACACTCGTGGAGTTCGTCATCCAGAAGCAAACGCGGCCAGTTGCACGGCGGACGCCGACGCGTGGCGATCCACCAGGTCAGCGCCGGATTGTTCAGCGCCAACAGTCGATCAAGCAGCGCATCGACTGCGGCCTCGGGCAGGCGACAATAATCGTCGAGCACCAGCCAGGTCGGTTGCGATACGCGATGCAATGCCGCACGAATACTTTCTTCATCGGCATCGGGCACACCCAGCGCCTGCCCCAGACGCTGACAAAAACTTTCAACACTCAGCGCTGTGCCGGACAACGCGAGCCAGCGCACTGCGCACGCTGCCGGCGCCTGCAACATGCATTCGGTCAGTAACGCACTTTTACCGCTGCCCGCCGGAGCGCAGAGCAATCGGACCCGCGCCATCGACTCAAGCAACGGCCCGCTCAATCGCCCACGCGGCTGATGATGGGACGACAGTCTGGGCAGAAATCCCGGGCGATCCAGGCACGAAGTCATAGCGGTCATCGCAGTGCGCCTTTTTATAGTTGTCCGGCAACCCTAGCCCTCCGCGAGCAGGTTGTTGACGAGTATTCAGCGCGCTGATTGATGCCCATAAAAAAGGCGACCGTGCGGTCGCCTTTTGCCGTGCCGATGTATCAAAACCGTTACCGCACGCCTTCGGTGCGCAGGGCCGACGGGGTGAAGTCGGCGGCCTTGGCTTCGAAGCCGAATTCGAAGCTGTGCTTCTCTTCATTCTTCATCCCCAAGGCAATGTAACGGCCGGCGATGATGTCGTAGAGCGCTTCGAGGGTGTAGGCCTGCGCCTGGTGATCGTAGTAGTACTGCGCGTGACCTTCTGCAACGCGCCAGAGTTGTCCGCGACCGTCGTAGTGATCGGCGAGCGCGACCTGCCAACTGTCCTCGTCGATGTACATGTGGCGCTTGGCATAGATGTGCCGCTCGCTCGGTTTGACCGTGCCGATCACTTCCCAGACGCGGTGCAGTTCATAGCGGGTCAGGTCTTGATTGATGTGCCCGGCCTTGACCACGTCGTCGTACTTGAGGCTTGGCGAATCGAGTTTGTAGCTGTTGTACGGAATGTACATTTCCTTCTTGCCGACCAGTTTCCAGTCGTAGCGATCCGGGGCGCCGGAGAACATGTCGAAGTTGTCCGAGGTCCGCAGACCATCGGCCGCCGTGCCCGGACCGTCATAAGCCACTTGCGGGGCGCGACGGACACGACGCTGGCCAGCGTTGTAGATCCACGCCAGGCGCGGCTCCTTCACCTGATCGAGGGTCTCGTGTACCAGCAAAACGTTACCGGCCAGACGCGCCGGCGCCGTCACCGACTGCTTGAAGAAGGTCAGCACGTTGGCGGCTTTGTCCGGGTCGATATCCTTCATCAGTTGCGGCACGGCGATCACTTCCTCGAAGCGGATCGGCGTGTAGCTGCCGTTGGTTTGCGGCGTGACCTGAGTGATGGTGCGTTTGACGTTGCCACCGTGATAGCGGGTGATGTGGTTCCACAACACCTCGACGCCGTTCTTCGGAATCGGAAAAGCGTAGTAGCGGTTGCCGGTGAAGTTGGCCAGGCCATTTCCGTCGTTGATCGTCGTCACATTCAGCGCGCTGCGCTTGGCCGACTCGTAGATTTCCGCCGGTGCGGCGACGGTGCGATGGGTCGGATAGACCGGGATCTTGTAGGTTTCCGGGTAGCGTTTGAACATCGCCACCTGGCCGTCGGAGAGTTTGTCCTTGTACTTGTCGACGTTCGCTGCGGTGATGGTGAACAACGGTTTTTCACTGGCAAACGGGTCGGCGAGGAAGCCTTTGCTGTCCACCGCCCCGGCGTTTTTTGGCAGACCACCGGTCCACGCCGGAATCGAGCCATCGGCATTGCCGGCCTTCTCGGCGCCCAGCGGTGTGAGGCTGGTGCCGAGTTTGTTGGCCTCATCCGGCGACACCGCCGCCATCACGTTGGCCGCCAGCAGACTCAGGGCCAGCACGCCACATTGCAGAATCATTTTACGCATTGCAGTCATCCTTCTCGGGCAGATCAGAAGTTCACGCCGAAGCTCAGGGCCACGAAGTCACGGTCTTCGAGGACGTTGTAGTCACCACCGAAGAAGTCGGTGTAACTGAGGCTCGCGGTGTAGGTGTTGCGATAGTCGGCATCGACGCCGACGCTGATCGCTTTCGCGCCTTCGTTGAACAGGCCGTTGGCGCCATAACCGGCAACGTCATGCGACCAGGACAGGTTGGGTTTGAGGTTGATCCCGCCGATCACGTTGGCGTAATCGAGGATGGCCCGGGCGCGGTAGCCCCACGACGTCGAGGTGACGAAGCCGTCGGTGTCGCCACCGAAGCCGTATTGGCCGTACACCGAATCGCGGCCATAGCGCAGCTGACTACGCGACTCCAGACCGCCGACGTGCACGACGGCGGCTTCGCCAACCACGGTCAGACGCTCGGCGCCCAAGACCTGATCGAAGAAGTGCGTCAGCGTGCTCTGGATTTGCGTGACTTCCTTGCGCCGATAGCCTTTGTTGTCCGCGCCGGGCGACGTCGTCAGCGGCGAAGCGGTACCGCCGGCAATCGGGTTGAGCAGCGCCAGGGTCAGGTCATTGGTATTGACCTGCACGGGAGCGTTGGGCCGATAGCTGATCTCGCCGGTCCACGCGGTACCGGTGGGCAGTGTGGTGGAGAAACTCGCGCCATAGAGGCGAATGTCTTCCGGGTATTCGAGGTAATACTGACCGCGTCCGAGCATCACGCTTTGCGCCAGTCCGGCGCCGCTGCCAGGGGCCAGGCCATTGGCGATGCCGACCATGCCCGGCAATGCCGCCAGCGTCGACAGCCCGGCGGTGGTGGTGCCCACGGTTGGCGTGCGGCTGTGGTAGTTCATGAAATAGAGGCCGTACTCAGTGTCGTCACCGAGCCAGCGCAACGCCGTGCCCCACTGCCCGGAATCCCGCGCATCGCGGTCGCCGCCACGAGGGATCACCACGCCTTCACGCGTCACCTGAATGCCTTGGCCAAACGCGGTGGCCAACGGCACCAACGGTGCGATCGCCGGGTTGCCAACGGTGTAGCCGTTGTTGCAACCGTCCGCCGCCACATCGACACCGAAGAACGTGCCGCAGTTGTCGAGAACGGTCTGGTCCCATTCCAGTTGATAGAAACCTTCGACCGAGAGTTTGTCCGTCAGGCTCTGCGAACCGAACAACATGTTCACCGGGATCAAGCCTTCCTTGATCTCCGCACCAGGACGCCGGAACGCTGAGACGTCGATCGGGTTGATGCTGTTGATCGAGTTGCCGATGAAGGTACTTTCCCCCCAACTCACCACCTGTTTGCCCGCCCGCACGGTGCCAGGCAGGTCGGCGATGGCGTAGTTGTGATAGACGAAGGCGTCGAGGATCTGCGCGCCCGACGACTTCGCGCCTTCCTTGCGGCCACTGTCGCTGATCTGCTTGAACTCGCGATCTTCGTCCTTGAGTTCAAAGTCGTACCAGTACTTGCCGCGCACGAACACACCGGTGTCGCCGTACTTGAGTTCGAGGTCGTGAATACCTTTGAAGATTTTCGAGAAGGTCTCGCCCTTCTTGAAGTTCAGGCGCCCGTCATCACCGGTCGAGGATTGCCCGGTCCCACCGTTGACGGTGCCGACCAGCGACTTGTCGGCATCGCGCATGCCCCAACTGGCACCGACCGACAGCGACGAGTCGAACGTCCCTTCGATCTCGCCGATATTGAACGAAACCGCGTGCGCCTGGGCACAGCAACCCAGAGCCACCGCGGCTGCCAGCGCCTGCGGTGTGAAGATGGCGCGCATTGTTGTTTTTGTCATGCGTCTTCCCCGGTGAGTGACAGAAGGCCCCACCCTACTGCCGCGCTGGCAGGTCGATAAGCGCACCAAGGAGGTATTCGCGTTGTCGCTCGAAAGGATGACTGCCTGCGCGGGACGTGGCTTTGCGCGGCTCATGAGTCAGCTGGATGGCGAATCATCAATGCAGCGCATGGCGCCCATCGGCTCACGACACTGTTGCATGCCCCGCAACAGTGCATGTCCGGAATCGGTATGTTTCCTACGCGTTTGAGCCCTTATTCTGAACGCGCTTTCACGGGATACGCCGCCAAAAGCGCGAAGCACTGGCCATGAGCAACTCTGGCCATTGCTGACAGATTTCAGATGAATCGACGTGTTCGGTTTCTCGCCCCGGTGTTCACTGACGTTGATTTGTAGCTCCTTGATCCAACGTCTTACCTTGGCCGCTGCGTTTGCAGCGGCCTTTTTTATGCACGCTATCTAGCGCTGATAAATCAGCTAATTCCCACGCCTATTTTCCCGGAAAGAATTGTCCTGTCTGTGTATAGGAAATTTCTTTTAATGCGATATCCCCATAGAAAACTCCTTCTTCATCCTGAGTCATTACCTACGCCATTCTCGGACCCGGATTTTCGATCCGTGCTGTAGCTTTTAAAGGAAGGCAGGAACGCACTACCCCAATACCCAAACTTGTTAAACCGCACATTCAAAAGGATATGAATATGCAAAAACCTCCAGCGTATGAGCTGACAGAGGCTGTCTGGACGACAGCGCCTGCGCCTACGGATATCAATCCGGTTACCCCGGCCATCGATCACAATCGTTACAACGGCCCGTTTGGCACTCCACTCAATCCCGTTCGTTATCATCAGGTGTTACAGAATTTCACCGCGCCACTGCAAATCGAATACCAGGTTAAAACCGCTCAGATCCCGCTGACCATTGAAACAGATCTAGCAGCTACACGACTTGAAGAGTCGATGCACGCGCTGCCACCTGCTGCTGCTATCGCGCGCGAACTTGGGGTGCGCAACAAAGTCATTCAACGAAAAGCCGCCGAGCAGCACCGGCAGACCGCACTCTCCCATGGCTTTTACGGCAGCGACCCCACCGATAAGACCGTTTACCAGTTTCTCTCTCGCGCTCAGATCCTGGACAAGGTTCTTAGTCCGAACGGACCGGGCATGAATCTGTGGAAACAGTCCTATCGAGCGGCAATGGAAGCAAGGCTGCTGACCCAGACCCTCGCAGTTTTGCACCAGCAGCAAGTCAACGTACACAACTGGCTCGCGGCGGTGCAGGCCAATGACCAGGCGCAGGCCGAGGCGGCAGAGGCCGCACGCCGGGCTGCTGAACAGGCCAGAGTCGACGCTGAACAGCAACGCCAAAAAGACCTCGCCGAGAGTGCTTGCCGACAGCGCGAACAAGAAGAAATCCGCGCACGCGAGCAGGAACGGCTTGCCACGCTGGCGGAGGCCCGTCGTCTTGCTGAGCAGCTAGCACGAACTACCGCTGAAGCAGCAGCTCGCCAAGTGAGGGCGGAAAAGGCACGGCTTGAGGAACTCGCGGAAAAATCTCGGCAAGCCGAGGCTGAGAATCTACGCATCGAACGAGCGCATCGTGCTCAAAAAGAACAGCGCGAGCATCAGCGCGAAAAAGCACTGCTTGCAGAACAAGCAGTCATTCGCCAACAAGCCGAGAAGAATCGTCGCGAGCGGTTACTGCAGGCTGAGTTGGAGGCACAGGAAAGACGGCGAGCGCAAGCAGCGCTGGATGACGAAGCCGAAGCCATGCGACAGGCAGAAATGGCGCGTCAGAAAATCAGATGGCGAATGCAGACAGAGGCACGATGGGAGAAACCTGAGTTCGCCCACGTCGGTTCAGCCGCTGAATTGGGGCCGACATTTTCGGGAACACTCGGCGATATCGCCACCGATCGAGTGAGTTCTCTGGCACTCACGAACGCACTTCGAACCGGCATCGCTACCGCCATCTCCACAGCATCCGCTTTCGCAGCTCCCGCTCTGGTTGGATTCGCCGCCCTGCTCGTCCCGTCTGAACTGGGCAACGGTGACCTGTTTTCCGCAGGCGTCCCGCTATCCGATCTCGCACCTGATTTGACAGGCGATCTGTATGAATTGGCAGCGAACAACGGCCATCTGGATCTACCTGTACGACTAGGCACCAGAACAATCGGCAGCCGCGTAGAAATTGTCATTGTCACCACCGACGGCATCACGGTGCCCAGCAGCATCTCGGTAAGACTTGCTTACTTCGATGCAGAGAAAAACGCTTACGTGTCCAGCGCTGGCACCTCCGATTTCGGCCCCATCGTCACGTGGACACCGCTGATTGAGCAACTTGATCCGTCATCGTCATTTCCTCTGGTCGACCATCAGTTGCCGATCTATGAGGGTGCGACGGTCGAACCTGCCGGCGGACGGATAGACCCGTTTCCTGAGCTGGACCTGTACGGGTTTGATGGACACATCACAGTCTTCCCGATCGACTCCGGCATCCCGCCGGTACTCACAGTATTCAGGGATCGCCGGCAAGATCCCGGAGTAGCATCCGGGAGCGGGCAGACAGTTTCAGGAAATTGGTTGGGGGCGGCGGCCACACAACAAGGTGCGCCCGTTCCAACGCAGATTGCGGATAAGCTTCGAGACAGGGAGTTTTCGAGTTTCAGGGCATTTCGAAGGGCGTTTTGGAAGGCGGTAAGTAATGACGAAACGCTGTTTGACCAATTTTCCCAACTCAACAAAACTGACGTAAGAGATGGCTTGGCTCCAAGTGCACGACCTGCAGATCAGCTTGGAAAGCGCAAAAAATTTGAGATACACCGTATCAAGCCAATCAGTGAGGGAGGCGCAGTTTACGATTTAAACAATTTAACCGTGCTAACACCAAAGCAACATATGAAGCTGCACTCCAAAGAAGGGGATATTTAAATTGGAACTCAAGAGCAAGCTGGAAGATTACACAGAGTCCGAATATTTGGCGGTGATAGAGCGACTCTTTGAAGGAAAATTCGCATCGGAGAGAAAACATGACGAGTTTGTGGAGAATATTGTTCTAACTTCGGAGCATCCAAATGGGACCGGAGTTCTGTATTACCCGGAAGAAGGCGTCGAAGACAGCCCAGCAGGCGTATTGACAGCGATCAAGACTTGGCGCGCCGCCAACGGAAAACCCGGGTTCAAAGCCGAAGAATAAAAAGAGAGCGGGCAGGCACCTGATGCCTGCCCGCTCTATCCTGTTACAACGAATACTTCTGCAAATTCGCCATCATCTCCTTCAGCGCTTCAATATTGTCCTTCGGATGCGCCGCGCCTTCGAAATCACAAATCTGCTGCCAATGCGCTGCGACATCTTCCGGTGAGAAGCCTTCGCGCGGATCGAACCCGGCACCGAGGCTGCGCTCCCAACGCACTTTGCCCATCCAGCCACCGCCAACCTCGAACAACCCGGAAGTCTCCTGGCATTGCTCGCTGGCCAGATACACCACCAGCGGGCTGACCAGTTCCGGTTTGAGTTGTTCGAACACTTGCGGCGGGATCAGGCCTTCGGTCATGCGCGTGCCGCCGGTTGGCGCGATGGCGTTGACGAGGATGTTGTTCTTGCGACCTTCGATGGCCAGGGTGCGGGTCAGGCCGTACAGGCCGAGTTTGGCCATGCCGTAGTTGGATTGGCCGAAGTTGCCATAGATGCCCGAGGTCGAGGCGGTGAAGATCACCCGACCGTAATTTTGCTCGCGCATGTGCGGCCACGCGGCGCGGGTGACTTTGTAGGCGCCTTCGACGTGGACGCGGTAAACCAGATCCCAGTCGGCGTCGTCCATTTTGTGGAAGGTTTTGTCGCGCAGGATGCCGGCGTTGTTGACCACCACGTCGACGCGGCCAAACACATCGAGGGCGTTCTGCACCAGTTTGTCGCCGTCGGTGACGGAATCGTGGTTGGCTTCGGCGATACCGCCGGCCTCGCGGATTTCCGCGACCACGCGATCGGCGGCAGAGGCATTGGCGCCTTCGCCCTGAGCCGAGCCGCCAAGGTCGTTGACCAGCACTTTCGCGCCTTGTTTGGCGAACAGCAGAGCGTGCGCCCGTCCGAGGCCACCACCGGCTCCGGTGACGATTACGACTTTATCTTCGAAACGCACAGACTCATTCATCACGGCAACTCCAGCAGTCCAATGGAACATTGAACCCGAGTGTCAGGCACGGGGCTTTTGGTCACAATGAATACGGTTGGGGCTGAATGGTGCGCGATAAGGTTGGGGGATAGTGAGACACGGTAGTACTTCAGGAACACGCCACCCTACGCGGCGGCAAAACAAACCGTTCGCGAAACGCCAGATAGTGTTTGAGCACCTGCACCGGCGCCTCGGTCTGCGGGTAGTGGCCGATACCCGGTAACACCACGGTGTCCGCGTCCGGGATCAACTCCCGATAGCGCTCGACCATGTGCGCACCGGAGATCGGATCGACCTCGCCATCAATCAGCCGCAACGGTATTTCACCGCGCTGCATCGCCGCGACCCAGCGGTCGCGCTGAACCCGGCGTTCGGGGATGTAGCTGATCAGTTTGTGCATGATGCGTTGCCCGCGATTGCTGTCGACCAGACTCCAGAAATCATCCATCTCGCTTTCGCTTGGCCGGGTGTGCGGGCCGAAAATCTGGCGGAAGCTTTTCACCAGAGCATCACGGGTAAACGCGCGTCCGATCATCCAGCCCAGCGGACTGAGCAACAGTTTTTGCATCAGCAACGGGCGATGGGTTTCCGGGAACAGGCCGCCATTGAGAAACACGCAACTGGCGATCTCGATCCGGTCCTCGTAATGCCGCGCGAGCAATTCCTGCGCGACGCTGTCGCCGTAATCGTGCGCCAAGACATGCACGGGTTGCTCGATCTGCAGATGCGCAAGCAATGCCTGCTGCAAATCCGCCTGTTCGAGCAGGCTGTAGGTGTGGTTGATCGGTTTGGCCGAATCGCCAAAACCGAGCATGTCGCAAGCGATCACCCGATAACGCTGGGCCAGAGGCTGCCACAGGTAATGCCAGTCCCAACTGGCGGTCGGGAAGCCGTGGATCAGCAGCAGCGGCTCACCCTGCCCCGCCGTCCAGTAACGGATCGGCTGGCCCCGAAAGACAAACGTCTGGCTGCGTTTACGCCAGACACACAGAGGAATCTCGGCAAGAGGCATTAGAGTTTATATCCGGGGTCTTGTTTATCGAGTTTGCGCAGCAGCGCCGGCCAGGCCAGCGCACCACCCATGCCTTGAGCACTTTTGGTGACGCCGGCGATCATCGCTTTGGCGCCTGCCAGAATTTGCGGTTCGATGGCGATCAGTTCCGCACCGCCGGTTTGCGCCATCACCTGAATATCGCAGGCGCGCTGGAAGGTGAACATCATCAGAAAGGTGTCGGCGATTGTGCCGCCGCAGGTCAGCAGACCGTGGTTGTGCAGCATGAGGAAATTATTGTCGCCAAGGTCGGCCTGCAGACGCGCCTTCTCTTCGTGGTTCAGCGCCACACCTTCATAGCCGTGGTAGGCCAGGCTCGACAGCACGAACAGCGACTGCTGGCTGATCGGCAGCACGCCCTGTTTTTGCGCCGACACCGCGACACCGGAAGCGGTGTGCGTGTGCAGCACGCAAACCACATCGTGCCGCACTTCGTGCACGGCACTGTGGATGGTGTAGCCGGCGGGGTTGATCTCGTAAGGGCTGTCCATGAGTTTGTTGCCGGCCTGATCAACTTTTACCAGGCTCGACGCGGTGATCTCATGGAACATCAGACCGAACGGATTGATCAGGAAATCTTCGGTGCCCGGCACCTTGGCGGAAATATGGGTGAAGATCAGATCGTCCCAGCCATGGGCGGCGACCAGACGATAACAAGCGGCGAGATCGACACGGGTCTGCCATTCGGCAGCGCTGACCTGGTCTTTGACATTAAAGGACGATTGGACGGGGGCTACGCTCACTGTATGCACCTCTGCGTTCTTATTGTTCTGCACGTGACAGCAGTCTAGTCAGGTGCAGGCAATCGCGTAGTTGCATTGGCAGCCAGCTTGATGACTGACCGGGTCAGCCGTGCAAACAGCTTGGATCCATGTCAAAGCATCGACGCCAGCAAAGGCGCGGCAAACAGATTGAGCAGCCCGGTCAGCACCATCACCAGCCCCGCCACAGAGCCTTCCTCACCGCCCACTTCATGGGCGCGACTGACGCCAGCACCGTGCGCGCCCACCCCAAACAACGCGCCACGCGCCAAGGCACTACGCAGCGGCAACCATTTGAGCAGCACGCCGCCGAGCATCGCGCCGAACACACCGGTGAACATCACGAACACAGCGGTCAACTCCGGCACACCGCCGAGATTTTGCGCCAGCGGCATGGCAAACGGCGTGGTGATCGAGCGCGGCACCAGCGACATCGTCACCGAACTGTCGAGGGCCAAGGCTTTGGCCAGCCCGAACGAGGTACCGATCGACGCCGCACTGCCGGCGACCATGCCCAGCATCAGCGCCGACCAGTGCCGCATCAACAGACGCCGTTGCTGCCAGATTGGCACGGCGAAAGCGACGGTCACCGGGCCGAGCACCAGCATCAGCCAATGGGTGTTGCTGGAATACTCGGCATACGCGGTGTGCAGCGGTACGGCGAGCGCCAGCAGCAACGCCGGCACCAGAATCAGCGGCGACAATACATAGCGCCCTGTGCGCCGGTAAATCCAGCGGCTGAACAGATACGCCAGCAAAGTGAAGGCGAGCCAGAACATCGGCATCCATTCAAGCTTCATGGGAACGCCTCGCGCGCACGGCCAGTTCCACGGTGAACGCGGTGACCAGCATGACCATCAAGGTGCTGGCAGCGATCACCAGCAAAATCCGCCAGCCGTCATCGCGCAGCAACGTGCCGTAATCCAACAGGCTCATCAATGCCGGGATGAAGAACAACAGCATCTCGGCCATCAACAATCCCGCGCCCAATTGCAACGCCGCCGGTTTGACCCAGCCGAACGCGAAGGCCAGCAGCAACAGCGCCATGCCGATCACACCGCCAGGAATTGGCCAGGCCAGCCACGCGGCCAACTGACAGCCGAGCAGATACAGACCCAGCAAAACGGCGAGTTCGGCGAAGAGACGGGAAAGATGTTTTAGGCGGGCGGCATTCATGAGGTTGGCTCCTTACGGAAGCCTATTTTACGAAGTGACCTGCCATCCCCGAAGCGAATTGTTAGACTCAAAGCCATTCCAAAACGGAATCAGGCTCATGGAATTCAAACAGCTGCGCAGTTTTGTCGAAGTCATGCATCAGGGCGGTTTCACCCAAGCGGCGAAAACCCTGCACATCAGCCAATCGGCGGTGAGCAAACAAGTCGCGCAACTCGAGCAAAGCCTCGGTACGCCTCTGCTAGACCGGCTCGGCTCGCAGTTGCGCCTGACCGCCGCTGGCAGCGTGGTGCTGCAGCGCGCTGAAGGCATGCTGCGTTTGCGTAATGAGTTATTGGTTGAACTCGACGACCTCAGTAATCTGGCGCGCGGCGAATTGCGCCTCGGTCTGCCTTTGTTGGGCAGCGATGCGCTGTTCGCCGGGCTGTTTGCCGAATACCGCCGGCGCTACCCGAATATCAGCGTGCAGTTGCTCGAGGGCGGCAGCCGCAATATCGAGCAAGCCGTGCTCAACGGTGAACTGGAGTTAGGCGGGAGTCTGCTGCCGAAAGATCCGCAATTCGACTGTCAGCCGTTTTGCGATGAGAAGCTCGATGCGCTGTTGCCGATCGATCACCCGTTGGCGGATCGCGGTGAGATCGGGTTGGAGGAGTTGGCTGACACGCCGTTCCTGCTTTATCAGCGCAGCTTCGTGCTCAACGATCGCCTGCTGCAGGCGTGCCAACAAATGGGCTTTACCCCGAAGGAAGGCGGGCGCAGCGGTCAGGCGGATTTTCTCGCGGCGCTGGTGGCCGCCGGGCAAGGCGTGGTGCTGCTGCCCAGTGTCGTTGCGCGCGGACTGGTGCGGCCAGGCGTGGTGCGCCTGACCTTGCGCGCGCCGGATTATCTGCGTTGGGACATCGCGTTTATCTGGCGTCAGGGCGCCTATCTGTCGAATGCCGCGCAGGCGTGGCTGGCCCTCCTGCGCGAGCGACCGATCAGCCCTTGAGCGCATCGATCAACTGCGCCAGCCAAGGCTCGGCGTCGGTTTCCGGTGTGACGCTTTCGCTGGCGTCGATGCGCAGCATCTCCTGCACTTCACGCACGCCCAGTTCGCCGAACAGTTCACGGATCTGCTCGCCGCCGCCGCAGAAGGTGTCGCCATAACTGGCGTCGCCCAACGCGATCACCGCGCCCGGCAGACCACGCCACGCCGCTGGCAATTGATCGCGAATGCTCGAATACAAAGGCTGCAGGTTGTCCGGCAACTCGCCCATGCCGGTGGTCGAGGTCACCGCGAGGAAGGCTTCGGGGCCGAACGCTTGAATGTCGGCCAGACTGGCGCGGGAGTTGTAGAAGGTTTCAAAGCCGGCGGCTTTCAACAGGTTCTGGGCGTGACGGGCGACTTCTTCGGCGGTGCCGTAGACCGAACCGGAGAGGATGGCGACTTTCATCAATCTGATCCTGAAACTGAAAAAATGAGCGGCGATAGTACCAGCCCGGGCTGCAAAGCTGCGATTGGATCTCATCTGACGATAATGGCCAGTAGACAGCGCTCAAGGTTCTTCTAAAATGCCAGCCGTCGACTACTCTGCCCGGATTCACAGATGATCAATGCCAGTCTCCTGAAAATGGTGATCAACGCGTCTCACGACGGCATCGTCGTGGCGGAAAAGGAAGGCGAGCAGGACAACATTCTGATCTACGTCAACCCCGCTTTCGAACGTCTCACCGGTTACAGCAGCGAAGAAATTCTGTATCAGGACTGCCGTTTTCTGCAGGCTGGA
This sequence comes from Pseudomonas sp. WC2, assembly GCF_050586545.1. NCBI lineage: Bacteria > Pseudomonadati > Pseudomonadota > Gammaproteobacteria > Pseudomonadales > Pseudomonadaceae > Pseudomonas > Pseudomonas sp. WC2. The sequence continues at coordinate 181,963 of NZ_JBOBDR010000007.1, forward strand.
GACCGCGACCAGCCCTCGCTGGCGCGGATTCGCGAGGTATTGCGCAGCAATGGATCCTGTCGGGAAACCTTGCGCAACTATCGCAAGGACGGCACGCCGTTCTGGAATGAACTGTCGCTTTCAACGGTAAAGAATGCGGACGACGGGCTGACTTATATCGTCGGCGTACAGAAAGACGTGACGGCTCAGGTCAAGGATCGGCAGCGTTTGGTGCAGCTCGAAGCCGAGGTTGCAGCATTGCGCACGGAGCTGGCGGCGCTTAAAGCGACGAACGGTTCAAACAAATCAGCGAACTAATTGTCATTAACTACAATCACCAATGACTTTGTAACTATATCTTTCGAGTTAACCATGCAGCGTGACGCCCTCCTCACTCAGGATGAGCTGGATTTTATCCAGACCATGCAGCACAACCCGCAACTGAACGTGCGGGATGCGACGTCGAGTCTGCTGGTCAATGGCGGTTCGCAGATCCGTGACTTGCTCACGCGCCTGGCCGCTCACGAGCAAGTGACCATTCAGGCCAACTTCGAAAATCAGCAAATGACCTTCCCGCTGCATTTGGTTGAAGACGAGTTCCACGCGCTGCATTTGCGCCTCGGTGTTCCGAGCATTTATGAAGACGGTCCGATGGTGCGCCCATGGCGGCTCGTGCTCGAAGAACCGGTCGCGCTGGAGAATGCCAAAGGCCAGCCAGGCGTGATGTGGGTGCACGAGGTATCGCACAAAGGTGTGTTGCTGGAGATGCGCAACAAGACCAAACCGCCCAAGCATTTCGCTTTGTGGTTCAGCCCTTCGGGGTATGAGCGGATTTCATTGCGCGGCAATTTCGAACGGGAAACCGAAAGCGGTTTCTACGCCTACGAACTGAGTCAGACCGATGCCGATGAAACCGAGCGCCTGCGTCAGTTCATCCTGCAACAACATCGTTTGACCCACCCCGCCCTGCACACCTGATTCAGCGATCCAGGCTCCCCGGCATAAACCGCAGCATTTGCTGACGCAGGGTTGAGCCTTCGTTACCCAGACAAGCGACGGCTGATCCCGCCAGGCTGTCCCGAGCCAGATCGGACGCATCGCCGGCCAACATCAGCTGACAATCCAGACTCATCGCCAACCGGTTCAAACGTCGCGGCAGTTCGGCGCTCGGTGCATGGTTGGAAAACAGCACCAAGGCGTCCGGCCGGGTCTTTTCGCACACCAGCGTCAGCTCATCGAATGGCTGGCCCGTGGTCAGTACGCGAACCCCCGAGTCATTGCCGCTGAGGAACAGCGCGGCCACCAGCAACTCCAGCTCCCGACATTGCCCCGACAACGCGCTGACGATCACCCGACGCGGTTGCGAGCCCCGCAGCGTGACGATCCGGTGAAGGACACGTGCGCGAAGAAAGCCATCGAAGAACAGCCACTCGCTGGTTTGTCCGAACGCCTCCTGACGTTGCAGCAATTGCAGCCACAGCGGCATGAGGATGTCCTGGAACACCACCGGCAGCGCGTATGAAGAAAAGATCTGCGAATAGACGCGATCCAGCGCCTGGTCGTCGAACGAACTCACCGCCTGCTGAACCTGCGCTTGCCATTGCAGGTAGTCGGCCTGCACGCGGTCCTCAGGAATGAAGTTGGCGAGTACTTTGAGCGGCTCGGTCTTGGCGAGAATCTTGCCGATCTTGCTCACCGCTACGCCGCGATCGATCCAGTCGAGAATGCTGCGAACACGATCGATATCGTGCATCGAATACAGACGATGCCCACTTTCGGTGCGCGTCGGCTGAATCAAACCGTAGCGACGTTCCCACGCGCGCAGGGTCACGGGGTTGATGCCGGTCAGCCGTGCGACTTCGCGGATGGGGAACAGGTCCTCGCGCTCGAGTGAGGCGGCGGCCTGCAAAACAGGGGAAACGTCAGTGATGACAGGCATCGCGTGCTCAACTTCCTTGTTTGGATGATTGGATCCATTCTAACCCTGATGGCACTTTCATGCTCAAGAGCGATCTTGCGACGAAAGCCTCTGGTTTATTCACGAAAATCAGGAATAATCCTTGCTTGTTGAAAAGCGCAGGCCTCTACCCCGGCCCTGCGTCTGGCGAATCTCCTACCCGGAGTGCCGCACTCGGAATACGGAGATACATAATGTCTACTTCCCCCGTCACGTTGATGGTCGCACGTCGTGTTGCTGATGGTCGTTATCAGGATCTCATTGCCTGGTTGCGCGAAGGCGAACAATTGGCCACCGACTTTCCCGGTTATCTCGGCTCAGGCGTGCTCGCTCCGCCGCCCGGCGATAACGAATTCCAGATTATTTTCCGCTTCGTCGATGAACACACGCTGCATGCGTGGGAGCACTCGGTGTCGCGCACGGCATGGCTGGATCGCGGCAGCGATCTGTTTGCCCATCCGAAGGAACACCGGGTCAGCGGCATCGAAGGCTGGTTCGGCGCGGCCGGTCAGCGTCCACCACGCTGGAAGCAGGCGGTGGCGATCTGGCTGGCGTTTTTCCCGGTATCGCTGTTGTTCAACTTTATCCTCGGCCCGCTGCTGGCCGAAATGAGTTTGTTGCCGCGCGTGTTGATCAGCACCGCGTGCCTGACACCGTTGATGGTGTATTTCTTTATCCCATTGTCGACGCGGTTGCTGGCGAACTGGTTGAACAGTGTGCCGGCGCGACGTGTGCCTGCCAAAGCATCTACGCAGAACCTCTAAAAGATCGCGGCCTCGTTGCACGCGACAGCTCCTGCGCAGATCTCTGCAGGAGCTGCCGCAGGCAGCGATCTTTTCCGACGTGTCGCTGTTATAGTTTTTGCTTCACCCGCGATGCGAGCCGTTCATGTCCACTTCCGCAGCCCCGATCCTCATCACCGGCGCCGGCCAGCGCGTCGGTCTGCATTGCGCGCAGCGTTTGCTCGAAGACGGTTATCGCGTGATCTTCACCTATCGCAGCGAACGTCCCGGTGTGCAGAAACTGCGTGATCTGGGCGCCATTGGCCTGTTCGCCGACTTCTCCAGCGAAGCCGGGATTCTCGCCTTCATCACTGAACTGAAAACCCATACCGACAGCCTGCGCGCCATCGTGCACAACGCCTCCGAGTGGCTGGCAGAAACGCCCGCCCACGAAGCCGAAGCCTTCACCCGCATGTTCAGTCTTCACATGCTCGCGCCGTACCTGATCAACCTGCATTGCGGTGAATTGCTGCAACGCTCGACACCTGCGGACATCATCCACATCAGCGACGACGTCACCCGCAAAGGCAGCAGCAAGCACATCGGTTATTGCGCGACCAAGGCCGGGCTCGACAGCCTGACGTTGTCCTTCGCCGCTCGTTACGCGCCAGCGATCAAGGTCAACGGCATCGCGCCGGCCCTGCTATTGTTCAATCCCGACGACGACGCGGCGTACCGCGCCAAGGCCTTGGCCAAATCCGCGCTGGGCATCGAACCCGGCAGCGAGGTGATCTATCAGAGCGTGCGTTACCTGCTCGATAACCCGTACGTGACCGGTACGACCCTGACCGTCAACGGCGGAAGGCACGTCAAATAACACTTGCCTGCGAGGCTGCCCATGACCCGCTCCCTGCCCGAAAACTACCGCGAGATCCTTATCGGCCTCGGCGAAGACCCCGACCGCGAAGGACTGCGCGACACCCCGGTACGCGCGGCGAAAGCCATGCAATACCTGTGTCACGGTTACGACCAGAGCGTTGAGCAGATCGTCAATGGCGCGCTGTTCGCTTCGGACAGCGACGAGGTGATCATCGTCGCCGACATCGAGTTGTATTCTTTGTGCGAACATCACCTGCTGCCCTTCATCGGCAAGGCCCATGTGGCTTATATTCCGACGGGCAAAGTGCTCGGATTATCGAAGATCGCGCGCCTGGTCGACATGTTCGCCCGGCGTCTGCAGATTCAGGAAAACCTCACCCGACAAATCGCCGATGCGGTGCAACAGGTCACCGATGCCGCCGGTGTCGCCGTGGTCATCGAAGCCAAACACATGTGCATGATGATGCGCGGCGTGGAAAAACAGAATTCGACGATGAACACCTCGGTCATGCTCGGCGCCTTCCGCGAGTCGAGCAACACCCGCCAGGAGTTCTTGCAATTGATTGGACGGAGCAAGTAAATGCCACAACTTCAACCGGGAATGGCGCGCATCCGGGTCAAGGATCTGCGCTTGCGCACCTTTATCGGGATCAACGAGGACGAAATCCTCAACAAGCAGGATGTGCTGATCAACGTCACTATCCTGTATGCCGCGCAGGAAGCGGTGCGGGATAACGACATCGACCACGCGCTGAATTACCGCACGATCACCAAGGCCATCATTGCCCACGTCGAGGGCAACCGTTTTGCGCTGCTCGAACGGCTGACCCAGGAATTGCTCGATCTGGTGATGAGCAACGGTTCGGTGCTCTACGCAGAGGTCGAAGTCGACAAGCCCCATGCGCTGCGTTTTGCCGAATCGGTGTCGATTACGCTGGCCGCAAGCCGCTGAGCTTCAAGCTTCGAGCCGCAAACGTTAAGCTACCGCCACCCACAATCCAAACTTGCAGCTTGAAGCCCGCCGCTTGAAGCTGTCTCGAAGAGACCTCCATGACCGAGCAACAACGCCTCGAACTCGAAGCCGCCGCCTTCCGCCGGCTGGTCGCCCACCTGGACAGCCGCAAGGATGTGCAGAACATCGACCTGATGAACCTTGCCGGGTTCTGCCGCAACTGCCTGTCGAAGTGGTACAAGGCCGAAGCCGACGAGCGCCAGATCGACGTCAGCCTCGATGACGCCCGCGAAGTGGTTTACGGCATGCCGTACGCCGAGTGGAAAGACCAATTTCAGCAAGAAGCCAACGCCGAACAGCAAGCAGCGTTCGCCAAAGGAAAAACCCATGAGTGACCTGAACAACCTGCGCGCCAGCCTCAAGAGCGGCGAACACGATTTCGCCGACACTCTGGCCTTCATTGCTGCCAACTATGATTATCAGCCGCAGGCGTTCAACAACGGTGGCGTAGAAAACGCGGCCGGACAGAACGAAGGCTCGTGCAAAACCTTGGGTCTGGCGCTGCTGGAAGGCCTGAGCGACGAAGAAGCGCTGCTGGCGTTCGGCGAGCATTACCGCTCGGTGGTGGCCACGCCAGAGGGCAGCGATCACGGCAACATCCGCGCGTTGATCAAGCACGGTCTGGCCGGCGTCAAATTCACCGCCCAGCCCCTGACTCGCCGCTGATTCCTCTATCCACACAAAATCCTGTGGGAGCGAGCTTGCTCGCGAATACGGACTGACATTCAACATTGCTGTCGACGGATACACCGCATTCGCGAGCAGGTCGCTCCCACATTTGATCTGTGGTGACTGTGATTCTCGGGCACAAAAAACCGGCCAATCTGGCCGGTTTTTTTTATGCCTGCGATTTTAGAACGAAGCGTTCTGCAGACCGTCCAGGTAACGCTCGGTGTCGAGTGCCGCCATGCAACCGGCGCCGGCCGAGGTGATGGCCTGACGGTAAACGTGGTCAGCCACGTCACCGGCAGCGAAGATGCCTTCGACGCTGGTTGCAGTCGCGTTGCCTTCACGGCCTCCGTGCACCACCAGGTAACCGTCTTTCAGGGTCAACTGACCTTCGAACAGCGAAGTGTTCGGGGTGTGGCCGATGGCGATGAACACGCCGTCGACGGTGATTTCATCGAAGCTGCCGTCGTTGTTCTTCAGACGCGCACCGGTCACGCCCATGTTGTCGCCCAGGACTTCGTCGAGGTTGGCGTTCAGCTTGAGGATGATCTTGCCTTCAGCCACGCGAGCGTTGAGCTTGTCGATCAGGATCTTCTCGGCGCGGAAGGTTTCGCGACGGTGGATCAGGGTCACGGTGCTGGCGATGTTGGCCAGGTACAGCGCTTCTTCAACAGCGGTGTTGCCGCCGCCGACTACTGCAACCGGCTTGTTGCGGTAGAAGAAACCGTCGCAGGTCGCGCAGGCCGAAACGCCTTTGCCCATGAACGCTTCTTCCGATGGCAGGCCCAGGTAACGAGCGCTGGCGCCGGTAGCGATGATCAGGGCGTCGCAGGTGTAGGTCGCGCTGTCGCCGGTCAGGGTGTAAGGCTTGGCAGCGAAGTCGACGGCGTTGATGTGATCGAAGACGATCTCGGTTTCAAAACGCTCGGCGTGCTCGCGCATGCGTTCCATCAGTGCAGGACCGGTCAGGCCATGGACGTCGCCCGGCCAGTTGTCGACTTCGGTGGTGGTGGTCAGTTGACCGCCAGCCTGCATGCCGGTGATCAGCAGTGGCTTGAGGTTGGCGCGGGCCGCGTATACCGCAGCGCTGTAACCGGCAGGGCCGGAACCGAGAATAATCACTCGCGAATGACGGACTTCAGACATGACCTGCTCCTGTTGACCGGGCTGAAAAACAGGCCCGGATCGCCGGACTGCCGGCGAGAATAAAAAAGGACCGTGGAAAACCTTGGGGAAGGCTTGAGCTCGACAGTCCTGTAAAAAGTTGGGTGCAGCGTATCGAGGGGGGCAAGATTAAGGAAATACGGTTTAACAATCCAGCTCATAGGTGGTCTCTATGCCGACACACTGACGAGACGGACGTCTTTGTTACAGTGAATGTCGATCGCTCTACCGCGCTTTCGCCGCCGTGACAAAGTCGGTAAGGTCGGCGCGTTTTCCCTTGCTCGGAGCACCTTATGCCCGCCCCTGTTCTGTCCGGCCCGCAATACCTGCGCGAAGGCCTCAAACTGGTTCTCAGCCCTGGCTTGCGCCTGTTCGTGTTGCTGCCGCTGGTGATCAACCTGGTGCTGTTCGTCGGATTGATCTATCTGGCCGGCCACCAGTTCAGCCTCTGGGTCGATACGCTGATGCCGTCGCTGCCGGAATGGCTGAGTTTCCTCAGCTACATCCTCTGGCCCTTGTTCGTGGTGCTGGTGGCGCTGATGGTGTTTTTCACCTTCACCATGCTGGCCAACGTGATCGCCGCGCCGTTCAACGGCTTTCTCGCGGAAAAAGTCGAAGTCGTCGTGCGCGGCACCGATGATTTTCCGGCCTTCAGCTGGGGCGAACTGTTCGCCATGGTGCCCCGCACCCTCGCCCGGGAAATGCGCAAACTCGGCTATTTCCTGCCTCGCGCGATCGGCCTGTTCATCCTCTCGTTCATCCCGGTGGTGAACATCATCGCCGCACCGCTGTGGCTGCTGTTCGGCGTCTGGATGATGGCGATCCAGTACATCGACTACCCGGCGGACAACCACAAACTCGGCTGGAACGAGATGCTCGCCTGGCTGCGGCAGAAACGCTGGCAGAGCATGAGCTTCGGCGGGATCGTCTATCTGGTGCTGCTGATTCCGGTGGTCAACATCCTGATGATGCCGGCCGCCGTGGCCGGAGCGACGTTGTTCTGGGTGCGCGAGCGCGGTGCCGAGAACCTCGTGACTCAGCGCTAACGCGGCGTCACAAATCCATCATCCGAACGTCACAACGACGACATGGCCTCAGCCGACACTGAGGCCATGACGACAGCTCTACATATCACCCTCATCAGCGAAACCTTCCCGCCTGAAATCAACGGCGTGGCCAATACCCTTGGCCGCTTGTGCGATGGCCTGCGCGCGCGCGGGCACCGTGTCGATCTGGTGCGCCCGCGTCAGGCCAGTGATCCGCAGCGCAGTGAAGATGACGCGCTGCTGTTGTGCCGGGGCTGGCCGTTGCCCGGCTATCCGGGACTGCAATGGGGTCAGTCGTCGATGCACAAACTGCTGCGGCGCTGGAAACGTCAGCGCCCGGACGTGCTGTACATCGCCACCGAAGGGCCGCTGGGTCTGTCGGCGCTGCGTGCGGCTCGGCGTTTGGGGATCGCCGTGGTCAGCGGTTTTCATACAAATTTTCAGCAATACACCAGTCAGTACGGCCTCGGCTTGCTGACGCGAATGCTCACCCACTATTTGCGCTGGTTCCACAATCGCTCGGCCATGACGCTGGTGCCGAGTGTCAGCCAGCGTCTGGAACTGGAGCGGCGGCATTTCGAGCGGCTGGCACTGTTGTCCCGAGGTGTCGACAGCCAGTTGTTTCATCCGAGCAAACGCCTGAATGCATTGCGCGAGCAATGGGGACTGGGCGAGCGCGATATTGCCGTGATCCACGTCGGACGTCTGGCGCCGGAGAAAAATCTTGGCCTGCTCAAGCGCAGTTTCGAATCGCTGCGCAGTACTTATCCACAGCGCAATCTGAAACTGATCGTTGTCGGCGACGGGCCGCAACGGCTGGCGCTGGAGAAAGAACTGCCCGAGGCGATTTTCTGCGGTGCTCAGCGCGGTGAAGCGTTGGCAGCGCACTATGCGTCCGGGGATGTATTTCTGTTTCCGAGTCTGACGGAAACCTTCGGCAATGTGGTGCTCGAAGCGCTGGCTTCGGGGCTGGGCGTGGTGGCGTACGATCAGGCGGCGGCAGCGCAGCATATTCGCCATGGCTACAACGGTGTGCTGGCAATGCCGGGGGATGAGCAGGCGTTTTGCGACGCGGCGGCTTGGTTGCTGGAAGAGGCTGAGACGTTGCGCTGTGTGCGGCTGAATGCGCGGCAGCATGCGAGTCGCCAAGGGTGGGCGGCGATCATTGAGCAGTTTGAGGGACACTTGCGTGGGGCTTGTGTCGGGGAGTTAGTGGTGCCTGGGGCTCAGACACTGCCCTGAATCGTTGCTGACCTGACCACCGCCTTCGCGAGCAGGCTCGCTCCCACAGAGGATCTTCAGTGAACACAAATTTTGTGAACAGCAGAGAAAACTGTGGGAGCGAGCCTGCTCGCGAAGGGCTCAGTGAGAACGCCGCTTAAACCAGCGTCATCAACGCCTCGCGGCTGAACGGCAGAATATCCTGCTCACGCCCTTCACGGACTTTCAGCGCCCAGTCCGGATCGACCAGCAGCGCACGCCCCACTGCCACCAGATCGAATTCCTCTTTGTTCAGACGTTCCAGCAAGTTCTCCAGACTGGCCGGTTGCGCGACCTTGTCGGTGTTGACCATGAACTGCAGGAACTCGCCATCCAGACCCACACTGCCGACGGTGATGGTCGGTTTGCCGGTCAGTTTGCGCGTCCAGCCCGCCAGGTTCAGCTCGGAACCATCGAACTCCGGCTCCCAGAAACGCCGCGTCGAGCAGTGAAAAATGTCCACGCCAGCGTCAGACAACGGCTTGAGGAATTCGCCCAGCGCTTCCGGGGTTTGCACCAGACGCGCGGTGTAATCCTGCTGCTTCCACTGCGAGAAACGGAAGATGATCGGGAAACCTTCGCCGACCGCAGCACGTACCGCTTGAATCAACTCGATGGCGAAACGCGAACGGTTGGCCAGGCTGCCGCCGTATTCGTCGGTGCGCTGGTTGCTGCCTTCCCAGAAGAACTGATCGACCAGATAACCGTGGGCGCCGTGGATTTCCACGCCGTCCATGCCGATGCTTTGTGCATCCTTGGCCGCTTGGGCGAAGGCAGCGATCACGTCTTGGATGTCTTGCTTGGTCATGCCGTGTACCACGACCTGACCGTCCTTGAGTTTTTCCGACGGGCCATAACCCGGCACGCTGGCGTCCGGCTCAGTGCCGATGCGGCGTACGCTGCCGACGTGCCAGAGTTGCGGAACGATCTTGCCGCCCTCTGCGTGAACGGCGTCGACGACTTTTTTCCAGCCGGCCAATGGCGCTTCACCAAAGAATTGCGGCACGTTCGGATAGCCGTTGGAGGCAACGTGGCCGACCGTGGTGCCTTCGGTGATGATCAGGCCAACGCCGGCAGCCGCGCGACGGCGGTAGTACTCGATGACTTTCGAATTCGGCACGCCACCTGGAGAGAACGAGCGCGTCATTGGCGCCATGACCACACGGGTCGGCAGTTCGAGGGCACCGAGGTGGAACGGTTTGAACAAGGCTTGAACGGGCATCGAAGGGCTCCACGAAAACGTTATCGACAGGGCATAAAATCATATGACGGCGATAATATGCGTGATGGCGCTTGCGCGAAAGCATTATTGATCTGAATGATTAAGAGTCAAAAGCAAGGCAAAAAAAATCGCAGCTCAAGGGCTGCGATTTTTGCGGTTCAGCTCAGGGCTTTTTCAATTGCCTGAACCACCGTTGGATCATCCGGCGCCGTGCGTGGCGAGAATCGCGCCAGCACCCGGCCATCCTTGCCGAGCAGGAACTTCTCGAAATTCCAGGTGATGTCACCGGGAAATTCCGCGCCCTCGCCCGCCAGCAAACGGTAGAGCTGATGGCGCTCGTGACCGTTGACTTCGAGCTTGCTCGACAACGGAAACGTCACGCCATAGTTAAGGCTGCAGAACTCCTCAATTTCCTTTTCGGAACCGGGTTCCTGGCCGGCAAACTGGTTGCACGGCAGGCCCAGCACACTGAAGCCTTTGCTTTTGTACTGTTGATAGAGGTTTTCCAGCGCCGCGTACTGAGGGGTCAAGCCGCACTTGGAGGCGACGTTGACCACCAGCACGACTTGGCCCTTGAACGGGGCCAGCGGTAGCTCCTGACCATCCAGGGCTGTCAACTTAAGGTCGTGAAAAGCACTCATGACGTACTCCAGGATTCCCGTGTTCTTCTCGAAACAGCCACTTGGCGAGGCCACCAAGGACAGCCGCGGACTAAAAAGGCGCCCGCAGGCGCCTCTCCAGTTCACGAAAGCTTAGCGCAGAAAATCAGTGGTGATGGCCACCTTCGCCATGGACGTGACCATGAGCGATTTCTTCCTGGCTGGCATCACGGATATCAACGATCTTCACTTTGAAGTTCAGGCGCTGACCGGCCAGTGGGTGGTTGCCGTCGACAGTGACGTCGTCGCCGTCGAGGTCACGGATGGTGACGATTTGCATCTGGCCGTCCGGCGCCGAAGCGTGGAACTGCATGCCGACTTCCAGCTCGTCAACGCCTTCGAACATGCTGCGGCTCAGGGTGCTGACCAGCTCGGCGGCGTATTCGCCGTAAGCGTCTTCCGGCTCAACGGACACTTCCAGCTCATCACCAACAGCTTTGCCTTCCAGAGCTTTTTCCAGGCCCGGGATGATGTTGCCTGCGCCTTGCAGGTAGACCAGCGGAGCGCCGCCGGCGGAGCTGTCGATGACCTCACCAGCGTCGTTGGTCAGGGTATAGTCGATGGAGACAGCCTTATTGGCGGCGATCAGCATGGGGCGAGACCTTTTGCAGAAGAATATAGAAAGGCCAAGTTTAGCGAAGCAATCGCGCGAAAGCGAACACAACCCGGACAAACGGGTTTCGACGATCACAGGCTTCCACCAAGACGAAGAGGGTCAGTGGGTGGCCGAGCTTTCCTGTGGTCACACCCAGCACCTGCGCCACCAGCCGCCATGGCAATCGCGCGCCTGGGTGCTGGACCCAGCGCAACGTATTGAAAAAATAGGCCAACCCTTTGCCTGCGGTTGGTGCGCACAAGGCTCGGTTAGCGCTAACCTTGGCGACTGAATTTCGGTAGGCGGTCACGTATAGATCGCCGCCATTGCCATGCAACTTTAGAGAATTCGCATGCAAACTTTTTTTATCGCCCCCACCGATTTTGGCGTGGGTCTGACCTCCATCAGCCTCGGGCTGGTGCGCACGCTTGAGCGAGCCGGGCTGAAAGTCGGTTTCTTCAAACCGATTGCCCAGCCACACCCGGGCGATACCGGCCCAGAGCGTTCCACCGAACTGGTGGCGCGCACCCACGGTCTGAAACCGCCGCAACCGCTCGGCCTGGCCCACGTCGAGCGGATGCTCGGCGATGGTCAGCTCGATGAGCTGCTCGAAGAAATCATCACGCTGTATCAGCAAGCCGCCATCGGCAAAGACGTGCTGGTCGTTGAAGGCATGGTGCCGACCCGCAGCGCCAGCTACGCCGCGCGAGTCAATCTGCATTTGGCCAAGAGTCTCGATGCCGAGGTGATTCTGGTCTCCGCGCCGGAAAACGAAGTACTCGCCGAACTCTCCGGCCGTGTCGAGTTGCAGGCGCAACTGTTCGGCGGCCCGAAAGACCCGAAAGTCCTCGGCGTGATCCTCAACAAGGTCAAGACCGACGAAAGCATGGACGCCTTCGCCGCGCGTCTGAAGGAACATTCGCCGTTGCTGCGCAGCGGCGATTTCCGTTTGCTCGGCTGCATTCCTTATCAGCCGGAACTCAACGCACCGCGCACCCGCGACGTCGCCGACCTAATGGGCGCGCAGGTGCTCAACGCCGGTGACTACGAAACCCGGCGGATGACCAAAATCATCATTTGCGCGCGCACCATGCGCAACACCGTCGAGCTGCTCAAGCCCGGTGTGCTGGTGGTGACCCCGGGGGATCGCGACGACATCATCCTCGCCGTCAGCCTCGCCGCAATCAACGGGGTGCCGCTGGCTGGTTTGCTGCTGACCAGTGACACCCTGCCCGATCCGCGCATCATGGATCTGTGCCGAGGCGCGTTGCAGGCCGGTTTGCCGGTGTTGTCGGTGAGCACCGGCTCCTACGACACCGCGAACCTGCTCAACGGTCTGAACAAGGAAATCCCGATCGACGACCGCGAGCGTGCGGAGATCATCACCGATTTCGTCGCCAGCCATCTCGACGCCAAATGGCTGCACCAGCGCTGTGGCACGCCACGGGAAATGCGCCTGTCGCCGGCAGTGTTCCGCTATCAGTTGATTCAGCGTGCGCAAGCGGCGAACAAGCGCATCGTCCTGCCCGAAGGCAGCGAGCCATTCACCGTGCAAGCGGCGGCTATCTGTCAGGAACGCGGGATTGCCCGTTGTGTGTTGCTGGCCAAACCGGAAGACGTCGAAGCCGTCGCTCGCGCTCAAGGCATCGTGTTGCCCCCAGGGCTGGAAATTCTCGATCCGGACCTGATCCGCGAGCGCTACGTCGAGCCGATGGTCGCCCTGCGCAAGAGCAAAAGCCTTAATGCGCCGATGGCCGAGCAGCAACTGGAAGACACCGTGGTGATCGGCACCATGATGCTCGCGCTGGATGAAGTCGACGGCTTGGTTTCCGGCGTGATCAACACCACCGCCAACACCATCCGCCCGGCATTGCAGCTGATTAAAACCGCGCCGGGCTGCACGCTCGTGTCGTCGGTGTTCTTCATGCTGTTCCCGGAAGAAGTGCTGGTCTACGGCGACTGCGTGATGAACCCGCACCCGAGCGCGACCGAACTGGCCGAGATCGCTCTGCAGAGTGCCGATTCGGCTGCCGCGTTCGGCATCACCCCGCGCGTGGCGATGATCAGTTACTCCAGCGGCGAATCGGCTACCGGCGAAGAAGTCGAAAAAGTCCGCGAGGCCACCTTGCTCGCCCACGAGCAACAGCACTCGCTGCTGATCGACGGCCCGCTGCAATACGACGCCGCGGCCAACGCAGAAGTCGCCCGGCAACTGGCGCCGAACAGTCAGGTCGCCGGTCGCGCCACGGTGTTTGTGTTCCCCGATCTGAACACCGGCAACACCACGCACAAAGCCGTGCAACGCAGCGCCGATTGCGTCAGCCTCGGGCCGATGCTGCAAGGCCTGCGCAAACCGGTGAATGATTTGCCGCGCGGCGCGCAAGTCGATGACATCGTCTACACCATCGCCCTCACCGCGATTCAAGCCGCCAACCGACCTATGGATGTATAAATGCTGGATTTTCTACCTGCACCCGTGCGCGGCGTGATCGCCTCGCTGCTGTTGGCGCTCAACACGATTCTGCTTTGCTCGTTTCTGTTTTGCGTGGCGTTGGTCAAGGCCCTGCCGTTTGCCTTTACCCAGCGCATCGCCGGTTGGCTGATGAGCCACACCCATGAAGCGTGGATCAGTAATAACAAAGGCTGGATGAACCTCGTGCGCCGTACACGTTGGCACCTCAGCGGCCTGCAAGGCCTCGACTATCAGCACTCGTATCTGATCACCAGCAACCACCAGAGCTGGGTCGATATTCTGGTGCTGCAATACGTGCTGAACCGCCGGATTCAACCGCTGAAGTTCTTCCTCAAGCAGGAGCTGATCTGGGTCCCGGTGATTGGTCTGGCTTGGTGGGCGCTGGGCTTTCCGTTCATGAAGCGCTACTCCAAGGCGTACCTGGCCAAGCACCCGGAGAAAAAAGGCAAAGACCTCGAAACCACGCGCAAGACCTGCGCGAAGTTTCGCAATAATCCGGTGGGGATTTTCAACTTCGTTGAAGGCACGCGGTTTACTGACGGCAAGCATGCGCAGCAGCAGTCGCCGTTCAAATACCTGCTCAAGCCGAAGGCTGGCGGGATTGCCTTTGTGCTGGATGCGATGGGCGAACAGCTGGAGTCGATCGTCAACGTGACCATTCACTATCCGGCCGGGCGTCCGGGGTTCTGGGACTTGCTGTGCGGTAACGTGCGCGATGTGGTGGTGCACTTTGAAGAGCTGAAGATTCCTCAGCAGTTCATTGGCAAGAACTACGATCAGGACGGCGAATATCGCCTGCAGTTTCAGGGCTGGATCAATCAGCTGTGGCTGGACAAGGATGCGCTGCTGGAACAGATGCACCGCGAATATCCAGCCAAACAGTAATCCCCTGTGGGAGCGAGCCCTGCATGATCGTTCCCACGCTCCGCGTGGGAATGCCTCACTGGACGCTCTGCGTCCGCTTTAGATGGGACGCGGAGCGTCCCGGGCTGCATTCCCACGCAGAGCGTGGGAACGATCACAAACGCTTTCGCGAGCAGGCTCGCTCCCATAGTTTTGATCGCCGTATGCCCGAATAAAAAAACCCGCCGATGATTGCTCATCGGCGGGCTTTTTTATTTGTCGCTAACGCTTAGATCGCGCCACGCTGACGCAGCAGATCCAGCACTTGCTTGACGCTGTCTTCCAGACTCAGCGTCTGCGTGTCGATCACCAGATCGGCATTCAGTGGCACGTCGTACGGGAAGGATTCGCCCGGGATGTTGTCGCCAGCGGCGGCATACAGACCTTGCGGATCACGCTCGGCGCACACGGCCGGCGAGGCCTGCACGTAGACCGTCAGCAGACGATCCTTGCCGATCAGGTCCTTGGCTTGCTCACGCCCTTCGGCACTCGGTGCAACGAACGCGGCCAACGTCAGCAGACCGGCTTCGTTGAACTGACGCGCCACGTGCGCGGCACGACGCCAGTTCTCGGTACGCCCGGCGCGATCCTGTGGCAGACCTTTATTCAGGTCGTGACGCAGGTTCTGGCCATCCAGCACAAACACCGCACGGCCCATGTCGAACAGCTTGCGCTCGACCGCATAGGCCAGCGTGCTCTTGCCCGCGCCCGACAGGCCGCTGAACAGCACGGTTGCCGGTTGCTGGCCGAAGCGCTGGGCACGTTCTTCAGTAGCAACGTGGGCCAGTTTGCCGTGATGCGTGGCAGTGCCATGGGTCACTGGCTGCGCGACGATCATGCCAGCGCCAACAGTGCCGTTGGTCAAACGGTCGATGATGATGAACGCGCCGGTGGTGCGGTTGCTTTCGTAACCGTCGAGGGCGATCGGCGCGTCGAGCGCGATCTTCACCTTGCCGATTTCGTTGAGCTGCAACGCGCTCGCCGGGCCTTCTTCCAACGTGTTCACGTCGACCTTGTTGACGATGCTGGCAATCGAGCCCGGCACGTAACTGGTAGCGCGTTTGATGTCGTATTTCTTGCCCGGCAGCATCGGCTCTTCAGCCATCCACACCAGCATCGCTTCGAAGCTGTCGGTGACCGGCGGCACGTTGTCGGCATGCACCAACAGGTCTCCACGGGAGATGTCGATTTCGTCTTCCATGGTCAGCGTGACAGCCTGACCTGGACCTGCGTGTTCCAGCTCACCTTCGAAAGTGACGATGGATTTCACGCGGCTGCTCTTGCCCGATGGCAGCACCACGACTTCGTCGCCTTTCTTGACGATGCCGCTGGCCAGCGTGCCGGCGAAACCTCGGAAGTTCAGGTTCGGACGGTTGACGTACTGCACCGGGAAACGCAGATCGGTGAAATTGCGATCGCCCGCGACTTCTACGGTCTCAAGGATTTCCATCAGCGACTGGCCTGTGTACCAAGGCGAGCGCTCGGACTTGTTCACCACGTTGTCGCCTTTGAGGGCAGACATCGGCACGAAGTGCATGCTGGTCGGCTTCATCTTCAAGCCTTCGGCGAACTTCAAGTAGTCAGCCTTGATCGACTCGAACACACCTTCATCGAAGCCCTTCAAGTCCATCTTGTTGATGGCGACAACGATGTGCTTGATCCCCAGCAGGGAGGCGATGAAGCTGTGGCGACGGGTCTGGGTCTGCACGCCGTAACGCGCGTCGACCAGAATGATCGCCAGGTCACAGGTGGACGCACCAGTGGCCATGTTGCGGGTGTACTGCTCATGGCCGGGGGTGTCGGCGATGATGAATTTGCGCTTGGCGGTGGAGAAGTAGCGGTAAGCAACATCGATGGTGATGCCCTGCTCACGCTCGGCCTGCAGGCCGTCGACCAGCAATGCCAGGTCGATGTCATCACCGGTGGTCCCGGACTTCTTCGAATCGCGGGTGATCGCTTCGAGGTGATCTTCGTAGATCATTTTCGAGTCGTGCAGCAGGCGCCCGATCAGGGTGCTCTTGCCGTCATCGACGTTACCGCAAGTCAAAAAGCGCAGCAGCTCTTTACGTTCGTGCTGGCCCAGGTAGGCGAGGATGTCCTCGCTGATCAAATCAGATACGTGGCTCATTGCATTCAAGCTCCGAGCTGTAAGCTTCAAGCGGCAAGCTTGTCGGCGTACAGCTAGTCAGAAATTTTGTTGATCAACCCGCCCAGCATTCTAGAAAGCTCACGGGTTTCCATAATCCAATTTTCAGCCAGCGGTTCTGCGATGTAAGCGATATCTCGGCCTATCAGGATCTGGGTGCGCAACTCTCCGCAAGAAGCCTTCGCGATCCAAAGAAAGTGAACCTTTTCTTTGCAACTCCGACGCTCCATGCCTTCGGCAATATTGGAAGGCACTGACAGTGCAGAGCGAGTGATCTGATCCTTGAATCCAAAATCCCCGCATCGCGCAAACTCTCTAAAAATCCCCACCGCCAAGCATTTGCTTCGTTGCCAAACAACCAGTTTCTCGAAATCCATTACGAGTGATCCGATTCCGGCTCGCGGCAACCGGCCGCAAGCGCCAAACTGCAAAGTTACTGATACCGCCTTTAACTTGCAGCTTGCCGCTTGTAACTCGAAGCTTAAAAGTACCCCTGACGTTTTTTGTCTTCCATCGAGCCTGCGCCATCGTGGTCGATGACTCGGCCCTGGCGCTCGGAAGTTCGCGTCAGGAGCATTTCTTGAATGATGTCCGTGAGGCTTTCGGCTTCGGACTCCACGGCGCCCGTCAACGGGTAGCAGCCAAGGGTGCGGAAACGCACTTTCTTTTTGACGATGCGCGCTTTGTCTTCGTCGGACAGGTGCTCGAGAATGCGCTCGTCGTCGATCATGATCAGCGTGCCGTTCTTCTCGATCACTTCGCGTTCGGCGGCGAAGTACAGCGGCACAATCGGGATGCCTTCGAGGTAGATGTACTGCCAGATGTCCAGTTCGGTCCAGTTCGACAGAGGGAACACACGGATGGATTCGCCCTTGTTGACCTTGCCGTTGTAGACGTTCCACAGTTCTGGACGCTGGTTTTTCGGATCCCAGCGATGCTTGCTGTCGCGGAACGAGTACACGCGCTCTTTGGCGCGGGATTTCTCTTCATCGCGACGGGCGCCGCCGAAGGCTGCGTCGAAACCATGTTTGTCGAGTGCCTGTTTCAGGCCTTCGGTTTTCATGATGTCGGTGTGCTTGGCGCTGCCGTGGGTGAACGGGTTGATGTTCTGCGCCACGCCATCGGGGTTGATGTGGGTGATCAAGTCCAGGCCCAGTTCTTCGACCATCTTGTCGCGGAACTTGTACATTTCCTGGAATTTCCAACGGGTGTCGACGTGCATCACCGGAAACGGCAGTTTGCCCGGGAAGAACGCCTTGCGTGCCAGGTGCAGCATCACGGCGGAGTCTTTACCGATGGAGTACAGCATCACCGGGTTATCGAACTCGGCGGCCACCTCGCGGATGATGTGGATGCTTTCCGCCTCCAGCTGTTTCAGATGCGTCAGTTTGTCGACCATGGCTACTCACGAAAGCTTTCTTATGAACGGCCAGCGGGCCGTGTTCGAGCGGGGAATCCTAGCACAGCGACCTCTTCTAATCAGGACGCCAACTAGATCGAAAGGGTATATGAATATGCCTGCCAGTTCGGCCGGGCAGTTCTCTTGTGGAAGCGAGCCTGCTCGCAAAAGCGGCCTGTCAGACACCTTTTTATTGGAGGTCTGACGCCTTCGCGAGCAAGCTCGCTCCCACAGGGATAGCGGGGGATTTCAGATCGGGTTCGGGCAGTCGATGAAGATGTGCTCAACGGCAAATCGCTTGGCCAGATAGTCCCCCAGCGCCTGCACGCCGTAGCGCTCGGTGGCGTGGTGGCCGGCGGCGATGAAGCTGATGTCGTTCTCGCGGGCGCTGTGGAAAGTCTGCTCGGACGCCTCGCCGCTGAGGAACAGATCGACGCCGGCTGCTACGCCGTGATCGATATAGCCCTGGCCACCGCCAGTGCACCAGCCGACCCGGCGGATCATCGGACAGCCTTCAATCAGCAGCGGTTCGCGGCCCATGACGTCCTGCACCTTGCGCGCGAAATCGCGTGCGGTCATCGGCTCGTTCAACGAACCGACCAGGCCGACGATTTTCAGATTATCCGGATCGAGCGGGCCTTCCACCGTGATGTCCAGTTGCCGAGCGAGCTGCACGTTATTGCCAACGTCCGGGTGCAGATCCAGCGGCAAGTGATAGGCCAGCAGACTGATGTCGTGCTTGAGCAAGGTCTTCAGCCGACGCTGCTTCATGCCGGTGATGCACGGGTTTTCGCCCTTCCAGAAATAACCGTGGTGTACCAGCACCAGATCGGCCTCGGCCTCGACGGCGGCATCCAGTAATGCCTGACTGGCGGTAACGCCGCTGACGATGCGCATCACCTGCGGACGGCCTTCGACCTGCAGGCCGTTAGGGCAATAATCGGCAATTTTCGCACTGCCAAGGTAACGGTCGGCTTCTTCGACGAGGGTGCTGAGGGCAACGGCCATGAAAGACTCCTAAATATCCCGTTCCGAGGCACGCGCGGCCTCGTATAATGCGCGACATTATGGGCGGTCTGACCCCGCCTGCAACTTTTCCAGGACGTGCTTAATGTTCAAGGCGCTGCGTTTTATGGGCTGGCCGCTGTTGGCCGGCGTGCTTATCGCTCTGTTGATTATTCAGCGTTACCCGCAGTGGGTGGGGCTGCCGAGCCTCGACGTCAACCTGCAACAGGCCCCGCAAACCACCAGCGTGCAGCAGGGGCCAGTGTCCTATGCCGACGCGGTGACCATCGCCGCGCCTTCAGTGGTCAACCTGTACACCACCAAAGTCATCAATAAACCGGCGCATCCGCTGTTCGAGGATCCGCAGTTCCGGCGCTTCTTCGGCGATAACTCGCCGAAACAGAAACGCATGGAATCGAGCCTTGGTTCCGGCGTGATCATGAGCCCGGAAGGCTACATCCTCACCAACAACCATGTGACCAGCGGTGCCGATCAGATTGTTGTCGCATTAAAGGATGGCCGTGAAACCCTCGCCCGCGTCATCGGCAGCGACCCGGAAACCGACCTCGCGGTGTTGAAAATCGACCTGAAAACCCTGCCAGCAATCACCGTTGGCCGCTCCGACAACATCCGCATCGGCGACGTCGCGCTGGCCATCGGCAATCCGTTCGGCGTTGGCCAGACGGTGACCATGGGCATCATCAGTGCCACCGGGCGTAACCAGTTGGGCCTGAACAACTACGAAGACTTTATCCAGACCGACGCGGCGATCAACCCGGGCAACTCCGGCGGCGCGCTGGTCGATGCCAACGGCAACCTCACCGGCATCAACACAGCGATCTTCTCCAAGTCCGGCGGCTCGCAAGGCATCGGCTTTGCGATCCCGGTGAAACTGGCGATGGAGGTGATGAAATCGATCATCGAGCACGGTCAGGTCATTCGTGGCTGGCTGGGCATTGAAGTGCAGCCGCTGACCCAGGAACTGGCCGAGTCGTTCGGCTTGTCCGGGCGTCCGGGTATCGTCGTCGCGGGGATCTTCCGCGATGGCCCGGCACAGAAGGCTGGTCTCCAATTGGGTGACGTGATTCTGAGCATTGATGGCGAGCCTGCCGGCGATGGTCGTCGCTCGATGAACCAGGTCGCGCGGATCAAGCCAACGGACAAAGTGACGATTCAGGTGATGCGCAACGGCAAAGAGATCAAGCTCACCGCTGAAATCGGCCTGCGTCCACCACCGGCGCCGGTGAAAGAAAAAGAAGAATAAAACTTTGTCCGCGCTGAATGCGCGGATAAAAGACATTCTCAACAGGCATGTTATATTGTTTCAATTCTAGCAATTGGAACAACATAACATGTCGTCTCGAACAAAGGCCTCCCTGCTCGGCCTGAGCCTCGGTTTGCTGGTCGATCCAGCCTTCGCTGAAGAACCACAACCCCTCGAACTCGACGCCATCAGCGTCATCTCCGATTACGAATCGCCGACCGGGCCGGTCAAGGGCTATCGCGCCACGCGCTCGTCCAGCGCGACCAAAACCGACACGGCGATCCGCGACATCCCGCAGGCGATCAGCGTGGTGCCCGCCAGCGTACTCACGGATCTGGGCAGCACCAGCGTCGAGCGCGCGCTGGATTTTGCCGGTGGCGTCTCCAAGCAAAACAACTTCGGCGGCCTGACGCTTTACGAATACAGCGTGCGCGGGTTCACCACGTCCGAGTTCTACAAGGACGGTTTCAGCGCCAATCGCGGCTATCCGAGCACACCGGATGCGGCCAATATCGAGCGCATCGAAGTGCTCAAAGGCCCCGCCGCCAGCCTCTATGGCCGTGGCGACCCGGGCGGCACAGTGAACATCGTCACCAAGAAGCCACAGCCTGAAGCCTTTACCACCCTGCAAACCAGCGCCGGAAGCTGGGATCGCTATCGCACTGCGCTGGACGTCAACACGCCGCTGGATGATCAGGGCGATGTGCTGTCGCGCATCAACCTCGCGGTCGAAGACAACAACAGCTTTCGCGATCACGTTGACAGCAAACGTGTGTTCGTCGCGCCCTCGATCAGTTGGCAATTGAACCCGGACACGTCGCTGTTGGTGGAAAGTGAAATCGTCCGCCACAGCTCAACCTTTGATCGCGGCATCGTTGCGCCCAATAATAAGTGGAGCGGCGTCTCGCGCCGAACCTTCCTCGGCGAACCCAACGACGGCGACATCGATAACCACAACAACCTGTTGCAGGCGACTCTCGAACATCACCTCAACGACAACTGGAAGCTGCGCCTGGCCAGCCATTACAAAGAGGGCAAACTCTGGGGCTTCGCCTCGGAAGCCCGCCCGTTGAACGCCGACGGCCGAACCGACAACCGCCGCTACCGTGAGCGCGATACCAACTGGCACGACAGCATCACCCAACTGGAAGTGCGCGGCCTGTTTGACCTCGGTGCGTGGCAACACGAACTGCTGATCGGCACCGAGTACGAAAACTTCCGCAAGAACGAGCGCGTCACCACCATCGCCGGCAGCCCTTACGCCATCGACATCTATAAACCGGTCTACGGCCAGCCGAAACCCAACGGCGCGCGTTCGGGCACCGACACTTTCGAGCACGTCGCAAGCCACGCGCTGAATCTGCAGGATCAAATCATCTTCACCGACAAACTGCGCGGGATGATCGGCGCGCGTTTCGAGCATTTCGATCAGCGCATTGACGATCACAGCCGCAACGCCACGAGCAGCCAGCGACACGACGCCCTGACCCAGCGTGCCGGCCTGCTCTACCAACTGACGCCGAACACCGGCCTGTTCGCCAATGCCTCGACTTCGTTCAAACCGAACAACGGCCTCGACGCCGCCGGAAAATCCTTCGACCCGGAAGAAGGCGTCGGTTACGAAATCGGCATCAAGAACGAGCTATTCGACGAACGCCTGAGCAGCACCCTCGCCTTCTTCCACATCGATAAGGAAAACGTTCTCGCCCTCGACCCGGGCACCGACACCAGCCGCGCCATGGGCAAGGCACGCAGTCGCGGTTTCGATTGGCAAGTGACCGGACAAGTGACCGATGCGGTGCGCGTGATCGGTGCGTTCGCCTACATCGACGCAGAAGTGACTCAGGGTGACGCGGTGATTCCCACCGGCAGCCGCATCCTCGGTGTGGCCAAACGCAGCGGCAGCCTGCTCGGGGTTTATGAGTTTCAGGACGGCCATTTGCGCGGCTCGGACGTCGGCGCCGCGTTCACTTACGTCGGCGACCGCTCGGGTGAATCCGGCAGCGACTTCGAGTTGCCGGCCTATCACACCGTCGACCTGCTGGCCCACTACAAGGCCAGCGACAACGTCACCGTCGGCCTGAACCTGAACAATCTCTTCGACGAAAAGTATTACGAGCGCTCGTACAGCAATTACTGGGTCAACCCCGGCGAGCCGCGCAATTTCACCGTCAGCCTGACACTCAATCTGTAAAAAGGACGTCCCCAAAACAAAACTTATGTGCCAGCTACTCCGCTCTTCGCCGGCCGAGTTTCCTCCCATGGTCTGAAGCCAGAAACGACACGGCAATATCGAGAGGATGACGGGTACATGAACTCCCAAGGACGCAGTTAAGCACTAACTATTATCGATGAGACGATTAGCAATAAAACATATTCAAAAGTCGTATAAAAACCTGTCAACTATGACAGTTGCCCCGCGATGACGGATACCTCAGTTTAAAGCTCGCATAACTACCCGAGAACGTAAGGAGAGCGTCATGGCTACGAGTGAAACGTCTGCGTACGGCTTCATTGAGTTTCGACTCAATAACGATCCGGTCATCGAAATGCGGGAGATGGTGATGCTTCACCCGCTACCGGACGGTGGCGGGCTAATGTCTGCCAGGCATACTCAAGGACCAGGTAGTAGTGATGCAACTAACCTCCACATCAGCTATCCGAAAGGGGTAGTCACGGGTGAACAGGTTAAAAATTATCCGGCTGACTTTTCTGGCATACCTGAGAAATGGCAATACAACAAGAATGGCAAAGCCTTTTTGGCGGCGACAGGGCAGTTGAACATCAACTTCGAAATCCTCAACACATCCGCGAAAGGTAGCTATTTCATGGAGCTAGAAAATGGTCAAAAAGTATCAGGAAAATTTGTACTGAGTACTTTGTGATCTAACCAGTTCCTGCTCTTGCCGAATATGGCAAGGACAGGAACTGGGTATTCAAGGAACTACACGAAGTTTCACAACTCCCCCAACCCATCAACCAACGCCTGATTCTGCTCCGGCGTGCCAATCGAAATCCGCAGGAACTGCGCAATCCGCTCTTGCTTGAAGTGGCGCACGATCACGCCCTGCTCACGCAACTTGGCCGCCAGCCCCGCCGCATCATGCTGCGGGTGCCGGGCGAAGATGAAGTTCGCCGCCGACGGCAGCACTTCAAAGCCCTTGGCCTGCAACTGCGCGATCACCCACTCACGGCTCTCGATGACCAAGCGACACGTCTTGTCGAAATACTCTCGATCTTCGAAAGCCGCGGCTGCACCGACATTCGCCAGACGATCCAGTGGATAA
Source organism: Pseudomonas sp. WC2 (assembly GCF_050586545.1). NCBI lineage: Bacteria > Pseudomonadati > Pseudomonadota > Gammaproteobacteria > Pseudomonadales > Pseudomonadaceae > Pseudomonas > Pseudomonas sp. WC2. Next base: position 205,604 of record NZ_JBOBDR010000007.1, read on the forward strand.
GAGTTGAAGCTGTTCTTGATCCGCTCCAGTGCCTCGATCAGATCTGCATGCCCCACCGCCAGACCCACGCGCAAACCGGCCAGCGAGCGCGACTTGGACAAGGTTTGTGTCACCAGCAGATTCGGATAACGATCCACCAGACTGATCGCCGTCTCGCCGCCGAAGTCGATGTACGCTTCGTCCACTACCACCACCGAATCCGGGCTGGCCTTGAGGATTTGCTCGACCGCGTCCAGCGCCAACAGGCAACCGGTCGGAGCATTCGGATTCGGGAAAATGATCCCGCCATTCGGCTTGGCGTAGTCAGCCGGATCTATCCGGAACTGCGCGTCCAATGGCACCGCATCGAACTTGATGCCGTACAACCCGCAGTAAACCGGGTAGAAGCTGTAGCTGATGTCCGGGAACAACAGCGGCTGATCGTGCTGCAACAAACCGTGGAAGATGTGCGCGAGCACTTCGTCCGAACCGTTGCCCAAGAACACCTGATTGCTCTGCACGCCGTAATACTGGGCGACCGCGTTTTTCAACAGGTCGCTGTTTGGGTCCGGGTACAGACGCAGGTTGTCGTTGAGTTCGATCTGCATCGCCGCCAAGGCTTTTGGCGACGGGCCGTAGGGGTTTTCATTGGTGTTGAGCTTGACCAGTTTGGTCAGCTTCGGCTGTTCGCCCGGCACGTACGGCACCAGATCTTTAACGAACGGGCTCCAGAATTTACTCATGTTCAGTTCCCCTTCGATTCGTCTTTGATGCGGTATTCGGCGCTGCGCGCGTGCGCGCTCAGGGATTCGCCACGGGCCAGTACCGATGCAGTCTTACCCAGTTCCGAAGCACCGGCCTCGGAGCAGAAGATGATCGACGAGCGCTTCTGGAAGTCATACACGCCCAGCGGCGAAGAGAAGCGCGCGGTGCCCGAAGTTGGCAAAACGTGGTTCGGGCCAGCGCAGTAGTCGCCCAGCGCTTCGGAAGTGTGGCGGCCCATGAAGATCGCGCCGGCGTGGCGAATCTGCGGCAGCCAGGCTTGTGGGTCAGCGACCGACAATTCCAAGTGCTCCGGGGCGATGCGGTTGGCGACTTCGATGGCTTGCGCCATGTCACGTACGTGAATCAGTGCACCACGGCCATTGATCGAGGTTTCGATGATGGTCGCACGGTCCATGGTTGGCAGCAGTTTGTCGATGCTGGCGGCGACCTTGTCGAGGAACTCGGCATCCGGGCTGACCAAAATCGCTTGGGCGTCTTCGTCGTGCTCGGCCTGCGAGAACAGGTCCATGGCGATCCAGTCCGGATCGGTCTGACCGTCGCACACCACGAGAATTTCCGAAGGGCCGGCGATCATGTCGATGCCGACCTGACCGAACACGTGACGCTTGGCGGTGGCGACATAGATGTTGCCCGGGCCAACCACCTTGTCGACTTGCGGCACGCTTTCGGTGCCGTAAGCCAGCGCCGCAACCGCTTGTGCGCCACCGATGGTGAACACGCGGTCAACGCCAGCGATGCACGCCGCCGCCAGCACAAGCTCGTTGATCTCACCGCGCGGGGTCGGCACGACCATGACCACTTCGGTCACGCCTGCCACTTTGGCCGGAATCGCGTTCATCAACACCGAGGACGGATACGACGCCTTGCCGCCCGGCACGTACAGACCGGCGCGATCCAGCGGCGTGACCTTCTGGCCCAGCACGGTGCCGTCAGCTTCGGTGTAGCTCCAGGAATCCTGCTTCTGTTTTTCGTGGTAGCTGCGCACGCGGGCGGCGGCTTTTTCCAGTGCTTCGCGCTGTGGCACGGTGATGCGCGTCAGCGCCAGTTCGAGGCGCTCGCGCGGCAGAATCAGATCAGCCATCGAAGCGACTTCGAGGCCGTCGAACTTCTGGGTGAACTCGACCAGCGCCGCGTCACCGCGCTCGCGCACAGCCTTGATGATGTCCAGCACCCGCTGATTGACCGAGTCGTCAGACACACTTTCCCAGCTCAGCAGATGATCCAGATGATGCGCGAAATCCGGGTCAGCAGCGTTGAGTCGGCGAATTGCAGTCGTTGCGGTCATAGCGAGAGCCTCATAGGAATGGCAAAAACTCAGGCGCCCTAACTTAGCAGTCGTTTCCGCTTGGGCACCTGAGATTCTGGCTATGAGGCGGATAGACGGGCGCGACTTAACGTCGCGCAGGTGAATCAGCCGCGGTGTCGCGATTCCACTGCGTTGCGCAGGGTATCGATCAACGCCTGGATTCGGGCGTGTTGCATTTTCATCGAAGCCTTGTTGACCACCAGGCGCGAGCTGATCGTGGCGATCAATTCCTGAGGTTCCAGGCCGTTGGCGCGCAGGGTGTTGCCGGTGTCGACCACGTCAATGATCTTGTCGGCCAGGCCGATCAGCGGAGCCAGTTCCATCGAGCCGTACAGCTTGATGATGTCGACCTGACGGCCCTGCTCGGCGTAATAACGCTTGGCAACGTTGACGAACTTGGTCGCCACGCGCAGACGGCCCTTGGGCTCAGGCGCGCCGATCTTGCCGGCGGTCATCAGTTTGCACTGGGCAATCTGCAGGTCCAGTGGCTCGTACAGGCCTTGGCCGGTGTATTCCATCAACACGTCTTTACCGGCCACGCCGAGGTCAGCCGCGCCATGTTCGACATAGGTCGGCACATCGGTGGCGCGCACGATCAGCAGACGGACATCGTCTTGGGTCGTGGGGATGATCAGCTTGCGGCTCTTGTCCGGATTCTCGGTCGGCACGATGCCCGCTTCGGCGAGAAGCGGCAGGGTGTCGTCAAGGATGCGGCCCTTGGACAGTGCGATGGTCAACATGGGAAACGTCAGTCCTTATCAAGGTACTCATGTCCGGTCGCAATCGGCGCCGGACACACATCGAGCCGGAAACCGGCTCGACTCTAAAATCAGTGGACACGTCCCTGTGTCCCAATGCAGCAATCAGCCCGGAACGCGACGAATCTTGGCGCCCAGCATCTGCAGTTTTTCTTCGATGCACTCGTAACCACGATCTATGTGGTAGATGCGGTCGATCAGCGTGTCGCCTTCGGCAACCAGTGCCGAGATCACCAGGCTGGCCGAAGCACGCAGGTCGGTGGCCATCACTGGCGCGCCCTTGAGGACTTCAGTACCGGTGACGATGGCGGTGTTGCCTTCGACCTGGATCTTGGCGCCCATGCGGTGCAGTTCGTACACGTGCATGAAACGGTTTTCGAAGATCGTCTCGATCACCGCACCGGTGCCTTCGGCAATGGCGTTGAGCGAGATGAATTGCGCTTGCATGTCGGTCGGGAATGCCGGGTACGGCGCAGTGCGCACGTTGACAGCTTTCGGGCGCTTGCCGTGCATGTTCAGCTCGATCCAGTCTTCACCGCTGGTGATTTCTGCGCCGGCTTCACGGAGTTTTTCCAGTACCGCTTCGAGGATGGTCGGATCGGTGTCCTTGACCTTGACGCGGCCACCGGTAACCGCAGCGGCCACCAGGTAGGTGCCGGTTTCGATGCGGTCGGGCATGACTTTGTAGAAGCACGAACCCAGACGCTCAACACCATCAATGGTGATGGTGTCGGTGCCAGCGCCGGATACCTTGGCGCCCATGGCGTTGAGGAAGTTTGCCAGGTCAACCACTTCAGGTTCACGAGCGGCGTTCTGCAACACGCTGCGACCCTTGGCCAAAGCTGCGGCCATCATGATGTTCTCGGTACCAGTCACACTGACGGTATCGAAGAAGAATTGAGCACCGCGCAGGCCGCCTTCAGGCGCCTTGGCCTTGATGTAGCCGCCTTCGACGTCGATGACCGCGCCCATGGCTTCGAGACCACGGATGTGCAGGTCGACCGGACGCGAACCGATGGCGCAACCGCCAGGCAGTGCGACTTCGGCTTCACCGAAACGGGCAACCATCGGGCCCAGTACCAGGATCGACGCACGCATGGTTTTCACCAGTTCGTACGGGGCGATCAGGGTCTTGATGGTGCGCGGGTCGATTTCGACGCTGAGCTTCTCGTCGATCACCGGCTCAATGCCCATGCGACCGAACAGCTCGATCATGGTGGTAATGTCGTGCAGGTGCGGCAGGTTGCCAACGGTCACCGGGCCATCGCACAGCAGCGTGGCAGCCAGGATCGGCAGGGCAGAGTTCTTTGCCCCGGAGATGCGGATCTCGCCATCAAGACGAGCGCCACCGGTAATAATCAATTTATCCATAAGAATCTCGACGCCCTTAGGCTCAGGTGCGCTCGGCCCAGGCCGCGCTGCTGAAAAATTTCATAGTGACCGCGTGGATGCTGCCATCGGTGATCCACGGGTTCAAATGGGCATAGACCTGCTGCTGACGCTTCACCGGGCTCAACGCCGCCAGTTCATCGCTAATCACGTTCAGCTGGAAATTGCAGCCTTCGCCCTCAACTTCTACCAACGTTCCGGGCAGCTTTCCTTCAAGGAAGCTCTTCACTTCTACGGCCTGCATGCTCAACCTCAATCGGCGCCCTGTGCGCACGGGTCGGACATCATACAAAAAAGCCCCGCGCCTGCGAACCCCGCATGGCAGGACTCTGACGGGGGGCTTCTTTATAGATGTGGGTTCAGGGGTGCGCCAACAGTTCGGTCAGTTCACTGACCTGAGCGATTTCACGCATATCTTCCGGCATCGCACGAATGCTCACGGCCTTGCCGGCCGCTTTGGCATCGCGCATGAAGCACAGCAGCAACGACAAGCCGACGCTGCTGGACTTCTTCACTGCCGAACAATCGATCACCAGCGCTGCCGCCTTGCTCGACTTGATCAGCGCCTGACCTTCCTTGCGCAGGTCAGGACCGGTGCGGTAATCCAGCACTCCGCTGAGCAGAAGCTCGTCGACATCACTCATACGAACTGCGGCCTCACTCATTGTGCTGAGTTCTTTTCGGTGGATTCCTTGGCCTTGGCGACTTCACCGGCCCAACCATTGATGGTCTTGTCCAGATCGTTGCCATTGCGTTGCATCGCATCGGCGAACTGATCACGGAACAGTTTGCCAATGTTGATACCGTTGATGATCACGTTGCGCAGTTTCCACTCGCCGTTGATCTTCTCCAGCGTGTACTGCACAGGGTAGATCGCGCCGTTGCTGCCCTTGACGGTCATGTTGACGCTGGTGCGATCACCCGACTCGTCCTTCGCTGGATCTACGGTGATGCCCTGGTTGTTGTACTCGAGCAAGGCATTGCCGTAGAACTGGAACAGGCCTTTCTTGAAGTTTTCCTGGAAGGTCTGCATCTGCGCCGGCGTCGCCTTGCGCGAATACTTGACGGTCATGATGCTCTTGGAAATGCCCTCGGCATCCACCACCGGCCCGACGATGCTGTTGAGCGCCGCGTAGAAATCAGTCGGATCCTGCTTGTACTTTTCTTTATTGGCCGCCAGATCGGCCAGCAACCGGTTGGTTGTGTCCTGGACCAGATCGTGTGCCGAAGTCGCAGCAGCCACGGCGTTACCCATCAACGGCAGGGCCGCCAACAGCACCAACAGGCTGCGTCGCAAGATAGAGATCATTCAAAAGCTCCTCATTTGGCGTCTTTGCTAACGGTGTTGAGCAGGAATTTACCGATCAGGTCTTCCAGTACCAGTGACGACTGCGTGTCGTGAATGGTTCCACCATCCTTCAGCGGTTTGTCTTCCCCGCCAACGCTGATACCGATGTACTTCTCGCCCAGCAGACCAGCGGTCAGGATAGACGCTGTGGAGTCAGTCGGCAGATTGTCGACCTTTTTATCCACTTGCAGGGTGACCCGACCGGTAAAGCTGTCGCGATCCAGATCGATCGCCGTGACCTTGCCGATGGTCACACCGGCCATGGTCACTTTGGCTCTGACCGTCAAACCGGCGATATTGTCGAAGTAGGCATAAAGTTTATAGGTGTCGGTGGTCGAAGTCGGAGACAGGCCACTGACCCGCAAAGCAAGCAGCAACAAAGCCAGGATCCCTGCCAGCAGGAACAGGCCGACACCGATTTCCAGGGTGCGGTTTTGCATCAGAAATCTCCAAACATCAAAGCGGTCAGAATAAAGTCCAGGCCCAGCACTGCCAGCGAGGCAAATACCACGGTCTTGGTGGTGGCACGACTGATGCCCTCGGAAGTGGGCTCACAGTCATAGCCTTGGAATACGGCGATCCAGGTGACGACAAAGGCGAAAACGATACTTTTGATCACGCCGTTCAGCACGTCGCTGGTGAAATTGACGCTGTTCTGCATGTTCGCCCAGTAGGACCCTTCATACACGCCCAGCCAGTCGACAGCCACCCACGAACCGCCCCAGATACCCACCACGCTGAAAATCATTGCCAGCACCGGCAGGGAAATGAAACCGGCCCACAGACGCGGGGCGATGATGTACTTCAGCGGGTCGACACCGATCATTTCCAGACTGGACAGCTGTTCGGTGGACTTCATGTTGCCGATTTCTGCCGTCAGTGCCGAACCGGCGCGGCCGGCAAACAGCAATGCAGTCACCACCGGACCCAGTTCACGCAGCAACGTCAGCGCAACCATCTGCCCTACCGCTTGCTCGGAACCGTAGCTCGACAGAATGCTGAAGCCCTGCAGCGCCAGCACCATGCCGATGAAAATGCCGGAAACGACGATGATCACCAGCGACATCACGCCAACCGAATGCAGCTGTTTGACCAGCAGGCCGAAACCGCCGCTGATACCGCCGCGCCCCAGCAAGGCGTGAAACAGGAACAGCGTGGCACGACCAAACACCGCAATGGCGTCGATCGCCGCTTCGCCGAACCGGCGAACGCGTTCGAGTAATGAAATTCTGCGCATCAGCGCTTCCCCAGAAGATCTGCGCGGTAATCCGTCGCTGGAAAATGGTACGGCACCGGGCCATCGGGATTGCCGGTCATGAATTGACGGATACGCGGTTCGTCCGAGTTCATCAATTCGTCCGGCGTGCCCTGCCCCAGCACCTGACCATCACCCACTACATAGATGTAGTCGGCGATGCTCGCGGTTTCGGCCAGATCGTGGGAGACCACGATACTGGTGATGCCCAGCGCATCATTGAGCAGCCGGATCAGGCGTACCAGCACGCCCATGGCGATCGGATCCTGGCCGACGAACGGTTCGTCGTACATGAGAATCTGCGGGTCGAGCGCAATGGCACGCGCCAGCGCGACACGGCGCTTCATGCCGCCGGACAGTTCATCGGGCATCAATTCGATAGCGCCGCGCAAACCGACCGCCTGCAATTTGAGCAGGACAATGTCGCGGATCATTTCTTCCGGCAACTCGGTATGAACGCGCAGGGGAAAAGCGACGTTCTCGAAGACATCGAGATCGGTGAACAGTGCGCCGCTCTGAAACAGCACACCCATGTGCTTGCGCGCATCGAACAGATCGCTGCGCGACAACTTCGGCAGGTTCTGACCGTTGACCCAGACTTCGCCGCTGGTGGGACGCAATTGTGCGCCCATCAACCGCAGCAGCGTGGTCTTGCCACACCCGGAAGGCCCCATGATGCCGGTGACCTTGCCGCGCGGGATGCGAATATCGACGTTATTGAAAATGCTGCGCGCACCGCGCTTGAAGGAGACTCCCTTCAGCTCGACCGCGTAGGCGTTATCGGCACTCATCTAAACTCCTTGCGATGCAGCCTCTCACTCGGACGCCTGGCTTTCTGAAGAAAGCACTTACATCCCGGGCAGGCCGAACTGGCGGCGAACTATATCACTGCAAAGGCCAAGCGCCCAAGCATGAACCCCGCCGTGATCAGCGACAGGACAGGGCCGCAGCCACTTTTAAGGGGTTTTGGTAACGAGTAATGACAAAGCACGACGAACTTGCGTGAGGCTTTGCAACATAACCGCTATAATCGCCGCCTTTTCATCGGGCTATACGACTTCAGACATGAGCCAAACCAGCGACCTGATTCAATCGGCACAACGCACCATTCGCCTCGAAGTGGAAGCCGTACAAGGCTTGTTGCCCCATATCGACGCCGATTTCGTACGCGCTTGCGAGTTGATTCTGGCCAGCAAAGGCCGCGTGGTCGTGGTCGGCATGGGCAAGTCCGGGCATATCGGCAACAAGATTGCCGCGACCCTGGCCAGCACCGGCACCCCGGCTTTTTTCGTTCACCCGGCTGAAGCCAGCCACGGCGACATGGGCATGATTACCCGTGACGACGTGATTCTGGCCTTGTCGAATTCCGGTTCGACCAACGAAATCGTGACCCTGCTGCCGCTGATCAAACGCCTGGGCATCCAGTTGATCAGCGTCACCGGTAACCCGCAATCGCCGCTGGCCAAGGCTGCCGAGGTCAACCTCAACGTTCATGTCGAACATGAAGCCTGTCCGCTGAATCTGGCGCCGACCTCATCGACCACCGCTGCCCTGGTCATGGGCGATGCGCTGGCTGTCGCCCTGCTCGAAGCACGCGGTTTTACTGCAGAAGATTTCGCTTTCTCTCATCCGGGAGGCGCGCTGGGTCGCCGCCTGCTGTTGAAAGTGGAGAACGTCATGCATGCGGGCGCCGAGTTGCCGCAGGTGCAACGCGGCACGCTGCTCAAGGACGCACTCATGGAAATGACCCGCAAGGGTCTGGGCATGACCGTGATCCTTGAAGCCGACGGCAAACTGGCCGGGATCTTCACTGACGGTGATTTGCGCCGCACGCTGGATCGCAGCATCGACATCCGCAGCGCCACCATCGACCAGGTGATGACCGCACACGGCAAGACCGCCCGGCCCGAGATGCTCGCCGCCGAAGCCCTGAAAATCATGGAAGACCATCGAATCAACGCGCTGGTAGTCGTCGACGAGGAAGATCGCCCGATCGGTGCCTTCAACCTTTCCGATCTGCTGCGCGCAGGAGTCATGTAATGAGCAACGATCTGCTGCAACGCGGCAAAGCGATCAAACTGGCGGTTTTCGACGTCGACGGCGTGCTGACCGACGGCCGTCTGTATTTCCTCGAAGACGGCAGCGAATTCAAGACGTTCAACACCCTTGATGGCCAAGGCATCAAGATGTTGATGAATGCCGGCGTACAAACAGCCATCATCAGCGGTCGCAAGACGCCGGTGGTCGAACGCCGAGCAAAAAATCTGGGTATCCCGCATCTGTTTCAGGGGCGCGAAGATAAATTGGTCGTACTCGACGGCCTGCTCGAACAACTGGGCCTAAGCTATGAACAAGTCGCCTATCTGGGCGACGACCTGCCTGACTTGCCGGTGATCCGTCGCGTCGGTCTGGGCATGGCCGTTGCCAACGCTGCCGATTTCGTCCGCGAACACGCCCACGGCGTGACTCGCGCCCGGGGTGGTGAAGGTGCCGCCCGCGAATTCTGCGAATTGATCCTGCGCGCCCAAGGCAGCCTCGATGCCGCCAACGCTGCGTATCTGTGAGCCAAACAATGTTTAGCAAAAAATTTCGTAACTTTCTGTTGTTCGGCTGCATCGCGGCGATCTTCGCCGCCGTCGGCTACTGGAACATCAGTCCGGAGCGCTTCCTCGACAAGCCGCCAACCGCATCGGTAGACAACCCTATCGACTGGTATGCGACCAACACGCATACCGTGCAATACCTGCCGGACGGCAAGGTGCAGTACGAAATGACGTCCGACAAGGCTGAACACGTCAAGGCGACTGACATCACTCTGGTCACCAAACCCGACCTGAACATGTACCGCGGCACCGACTTTCCGTGGCACGTGACCAGCGAACGCGGCGAAGTGAATTCTGGCGGCACCGAAGTCGAACTGATCGATTCGGTACGTGTAAAGCGCACCGATGAAAAGAAACGTGACACGCTGATCACTTCCACTCGCATGACAGTGTTCCCGCAGCGGGAATATGCGCAGACCGAGCAACCCGTTAGAATCGAGGGCGCTGGCGGTGTATCGACTGGCGTAGGAATGAAAGCGTACCTGAAGGAAAGCAGGATACACCTGCAATCGAACGTAAGAGGACAGTATGAGGCTCGTTAAAACCCTCCCTATTTTGCTCAGTCTGGGCGCAGCACTGGGAAGCGTGAGCGCCTGGGCTCTGCCGAACGATCAAGAGCAGCCAATCCGCATTCAGGCCGACGATGCCCAGCTGGACGACAAGAACGGCGTTGCCACCTATAAAGGTGACGTGATCATCACTCAGGGTTCGATGATCGTCAAAGGCAACACCGTAACCATCACCCGCACCGCGACCGGTGATATCGACGTGGTGACTTCGGTCGGCAACCTCGCTTACTTCGAACAGCTGCAGACCGCTGGCGATACCAAGCCTGTACAGGGCTGGGGCGTGACGATTCAGTACCATGCCGCGCAAAACCGCGTCGTACTGATCGACAAGGCCAAGGTTGTCGACAAGGACAACAACACCACCCAAGGCGAGAAAATCGTCTATGACACGGTGAAGAAACTGGCCAGCGCCGGTCGCGCTACCGGCAGCAAAGTCACCGAAGCGCGTCCGCGCATCGACATGGTGATTCAGCCGAAGCCGAAAAACGACGAGAAAAAGGCCCAGTAATGGCAACTCTGAAAGCTCAGCACCTGGCCAAGGCCTACAAAAGCCGCCAGGTCGTGCGTGACGTCAGCCTGTCGATCGACAGCGGCCAGATCGTCGGCCTGCTCGGCCCGAACGGCGCCGGCAAGACCACGTGCTTCTACATGATCGTAGGCTTGGTACAGGCCGATCAGGGCCGCGTACTGATCGATGACCTCGACGTCAGCCATCAGCCAATGCACGGTCGCGCCAAGGCCGGTATCGGCTATCTGCCGCAAGAAGCGTCGATCTTCCGCAAACTGTCGGTGGCCGACAACATCATGGCGATCCTCGAAACTCGCCAGGAACTCGACAAGGCTGGCCGCCGCAAGGAGCTGGAAAGCCTGCTGCAGGAATTCCACATCAGCCACATCCGCGACAACCTCGGCATGAGCCTGTCCGGTGGTGAACGCCGCCGGGTGGAAATCGCTCGCGCGCTGGCAACTGCGCCGAAATTCATCCTGCTCGACGAACCGTTTGCCGGTGTCGACCCGATCTCGGTCGGCGACATCAAACAGATCATCCACCACCTCAAGGCCAAAGGCATCGGTGTGTTGATCACCGACCACAACGTGCGTGAGACGCTGGATATCTGCGAAACCGCTTACATCGTCAACGACGGTCAATTGATCGCCGAAGGTGATGCAGAAACCATCCTGGCCAACGATCTGGTCAAGGAAGTGTATCTGGGTCACGAATTCCGCCTCTAAGCATGATGGTGCCCGAGTGAGCTGCGTGGGTGCTGTATCGATGAAGCAGCTTTTTCTACGCTTTAATTGTTACAGCGCTCTAGGCAAACACTTCAGTTTCAGGCATATAATTTGCTTAAGTTTGGCGCCCCGGCGCCCTGTAGTGGATGGCGCATAGCGCCGGCGAATAAGGTGTTAAGCCCCTGCCATGAAACCATCGCTAGTCTTGAGAATGGGCCAGCAGCTGACGATGACACCGCAGCTGCAACAGGCCATCCGCCTGCTCCAATTGTCGACCCTGGATCTGCAACAGGAAATCCAGGAGGCCCTGGAATCCAATCCGATGCTCGAACGCCAGGAAGAAGGCGACGACTTCGACAACTCCGATCCGCTGGCCGACAACGCCGAACAGAAGCCCAACACCGAGATCCAGGAACCGTCCTATCAGGAAACGGCCCCGACGGTAGATAACCTCGAGGACGGCGAATGGAACGAGCGCATTCCCAACGAGCTCCCGGTCGACACCGCCTGGGAAGACGTCTACCAGACCAGCGCCAGCAGCCTGCCGAGCAGCGACGATGACGAGTGGGATTTCACCACCCGCACCTCCGTCGGCGAAAGCCTGCAAAGCCACCTGCTGTGGCAACTGAACCTGGCGCCGATGTCCGACACTGATCGCCTGATCGCCGTGACCCTGATCGACTGCATCAACAATCAGGGCTATCTGGACGAAACCCTCGAAGAAATTCTTGAAGCGTTCGACCCGGAACTGGACATCGAGCTGGACGAGATCGAAGCCGTCCTCCACCGTATCCAGCAGTTCGAACCGGCCGGTATCGGCGCGCGCAACCTCGGCGAATGCCTGCTGCTGCAATTGCGCCAGCTGCCCGCCAAGACGCCTTGGCTGGCTGAAGCCAAACGCCTCGTCACCGATTACATCGACCTGCTCGGCAGCCGCGATTACAGCCAGCTGATGCGCCGCATGAAGCTCAAGGAAGATGAGCTGCGCCAGGTCATCGAACTGGTACAGACCCTCAATCCGCGGCCGGGCTCGCAGATCGAATCGACCGAAGCCGAATACGTCGTCCCGGACGTGATCGTGCGCAAGGACAACGAGCGCTGGCTGGTCGAGCTGAATCAGGAGTCGGTGCCGCGCCTTCGCGTCAACGCGCAGTACGCCGGTTTCGTCCGTCGCGCCGACACCAGCGCCGACAACACTTTCATGCGCAATCAGTTGCAGGAGGCCCGCTGGTTCATCAAGAGCCTGCAGAGCCGCAACGAAACCCTGATGAAAGTTGCCACCCAGATCGTCGAGCATCAGCGCGGTTTTCTGGAGTACGGCGACGAAGCCATGAAGCCGCTGGTCCTGCATGACATCGCCGAAGCGGTGGGCATGCATGAATCGACGATTTCCCGGGTGACCACGCAGAAATTCATGCATACCCCGCGCGGTATTTATGAACTGAAATACTTTTTCTCCAGCCACGTCAGCACCTCCGAAGGCGGCGAATGCTCGTCCACGGCGATCCGCGCGATCATCAAAAAACTGGTTGCAGCGGAAAATCAGAAAAAGCCGTTGAGTGACAGCAAGATCGCTGGTTTACTGGAGGCACAAGGCATTCAGGTGGCTCGCCGCACCGTCGCCAAGTACCGCGAATCCCTCGGGATCGCGCCTTCGAGCGAACGCAAGCGGTTGATGTAAGCCACGTTACAGCGTTCCAGTGGCAGGCTCTTCGGCCTGCCGCTTTATGCACTGGCAACGAAGGAGAAGCTGTATGCAAGTCAACATCAGTGGACACCAACTGGAAGTGACCGAACCTCTGCGCACCTACATCAACGAAAAACTCGACCGATTAGAGCGCCATTTCGACAAGATCACCAACGTGCAGGTCACGATGTGCGTCGAAAAGCTGAAGCAGAAAATCGAAGCCACCTTGCATATTCCCGGCGGAGAAGTGGTTGCCAATGCCGAGCATGACGACATGTATGCCGCCATTGACCTGCTGACCGACAAGCTGGATCGCCAACTCAAAAAGCATAAGGAAAAGACCCAAAGCCTCCTCCAGGGCGCAACCGGTCGATAACCCCCCATTCCATGATCCGACTTGAAAGTATCCTGACCCCCGGCCGTTCCCTCGTGAACGTGCCGGGCGGCAGTAAAAAGAAAGCCCTCGAACAAATTGCCAACCTGATCGCCCGGGAAGTCCCGGATCTGGAGATGCAAGATGTCTTCGAGGCTCTGATTGCCCGTGAAAAACTGGGTTCCACCGGTTTTGGCAACGGCATCGCCATTCCGCATTGCCGCCTCAAGGGCTGCACTTCGCCCATCAGCGCGCTGATGCACCTTGAAGCCCCTATCGATTTCGACGCCATCGACGGCGCTCCCGTTGACCTGCTGTTTGTTTTGCTGGTGCCGGAAGCCGCGACCGATGCGCACCTGGAGTTGCTGCGCCAGATCGCGAGCATGCTGGATCGCAAGGATGTGCGCGATAAATTGCGCAGCGCTTCGAGCAACGAAGCCTTGTATCAGGTTGTCCTGGACGAGCAGAACGGGCACTAATCATGCGCTTGATCATCGTCAGCGGTCGCTCCGGCTCGGGCAAGAGTACCGCGCTGGATGTCCTTGAGGACAACGGCTATTACTGCATCGACAACCTGCCGGCAGGCTTGCTGCCGGAACTGGCTGAACGCGCGCTGATTCACACTGAACTGGCGCAGCCGCTGGTGGCCGTGTCGATCGATGCGCGCAACCTGCCGAGCCATCTGTCGCGTTTTCCCGAACTGCTTGAAGATGCCAGAAGCAAGCACATCCAGTGCGATGTGCTGTACCTGGACGCGGACGAGGAAACCCTGCTCAAGCGTTTTTCCGAGACCCGTCGTCGCCATCCGCTGAGTAACGCCAATCGCTCGCTGGCCGAAGCGATTCACGATGAAACCGCCCTCCTCGGTCCTATCGCCGACCTGGCCGACCTGAAAATAAACACCACCAACCTGAACCTGTACCAGTTGCGCGACACCATCAAGTTGCGCCTGCTCAATCAGCCGGAGCCCGGCACTGCCTTTCTGGTCGAATCATTCGGCTTCAAACGCGGCATGCCAGTCGATGCCGATCTGGTGTTCGACGTGCGCTGCCTGCCTAATCCTTACTGGAAGCCTGAGCTGCGTGAGCAATCCGGTCTGGATGCGCCCGTCGCCGAATATCTGGCGGCGCAGCCTGAGGTCGAAGAAATGTTCCAGGACATCTTCACCTACCTGCACAAATGGCTGCCGCGCTTCGCCGCGAGCAATCGCGCCTACGTCACCATTGCCATTGGCTGCACTGGCGGGCATCACCGCTCCGTCTACCTGACTGAACGGCTGGGTCAGGCCCTGCAGAAAACCCTGAAGAACGTCCAGGTTCGCCACCGCGACCTCACCTAAAGGATTCACACCGCGATGCCTGCTCTGGAAATCGAAATCATCAACAAACTGGGCCTGCATGCCCGCGCGTCGGCCAAGTTCGTGGGCGTGGCTGGGCAGTATCCGGATTGCAAGATCAGAGTGGGCCGCACCCCCGAAACCACGGTTGATGGCAAAAGCATCATGGCGATGATGATGCTGGCGGCTGGCAAGGGCACCAAAATCTATTTGAGCACTGAAGGGCATCAGGAACAGGAAGCGCTGGATGCGCTGGTGAAGTTGATCAACAACTACTTCGACGAAGGCGGTTGATACGCCAGTGAGGGAGCTTGCTCCCTCCCCCGTTTAACCCAACGCGGTATCCATCACCATCATCAAACAGAACCCGATCAGCAAGCCAAGACTGGCCAGCTTGTCATGACCATTGCGTCGCGACTCCGGGATGACTTCGTGAGTCACCACCAGCAACATCGCCCCGGCCGCCAGCGCCAACCCCAACGGCAACAACACCTGGGCCAGACTGACCAGCCACGCGCATAACAGGGCAAACACCGGCTCGACCAGGCCTGACGCCGCACCGATCAGGAATGCCTTGACCCGCGACATCCCCGCCCCGGCCAATACCAGCGCGATCACCAGACCTTCCGGCACATCCTGCAAAGCGATGCCCATGGCCAAGCTGTCCGCATCGGGCATGCCGCCGCCGGCAGACACGCCAACGGCCATGCCTTCAGGGATGTTATGGGCAATGATGGCGAAGACGAACAGCCAGATCCGCGGCGGAATCACCGGGTGATCGACAGTGCCGACAAGCATTTCCGGGGACGCGCCGGACACCTTGCGATCGACCAGATACAGCCCGAAAGCACCGAGCATGATGCCGAAGCAGATCAGCGAACTGGCGCCCCACGGCGTCATGCCCAGGTTTTCGGCGGCAGTAATGCCCGGCACGATCAGCGAAAACGCCGTCGCCGCCAGCATCACTCCAGCACCAAAGCCCAGCAAGGTGTCACTAAGCGCCTGAGGCATGCGCCGAATCACCAGCACCGGCACAGCCCCAAGCGCCGTGCCGAGGGCGCAGATCGCCCCGCCCTGCAACGCCCGTGACAGTCGCGGTTCGAGATTCAGCCATTCCAGCCCGTGGGCAACCAGCAACGTCATCCCCGCCAACAGCAATAGCGATCCCACTGCGTAACGAAACATACGCCCACTTCCGATCGCCAGTGTTTCAGTGCCCATAGTCAGCCTTGATTGTTTTTATAGAAGACTTAAACCAGTGCGGCCTGATAGCGCGCAGCCACTTCAGGCCAATTGATCACGTTGTAGAACGCATTGATGTATTCCGGGCGACGGTTCTGGTAGCGCAAGTAGTAGGCGTGTTCCCAGACGTCGAGACCGAGAATCGGCGTATTGCCGTTCATCAGCGGGCTGTCCTGGTTACCGCTGCTTTCCACGATCAGCTTCTTCTCGGGGGTCACGCTGAGCCAGGCCCAGCCGCTGCCGAAACGGGTCAGTGCAGCTTTGGTGAAGGCTTCCTTGAAGCTATCGAGACCACCGAGATGTTCATCGATGGCCTTGGCCAGCGCGCCATCCGGCTTGCCACCACCGTTGGGCACCATCACTTCCCAGAACAACGAATGATTAGCGTGACCGCCACCCTGGTTGATCACCGCTGCGCGGAGTTTTTCCGGCAGCTCCTTGACGCTGGCGACCAGTTTTTCCACCGGCCATTCGGCGTATTCGGTGCCCTCAACGGCCGCGTTGAGATTGTTGATGTAGGTCTGGTGATGCTTGGTGTAATGGATCTCCATGGTCTGCGCATCGATATGCGGTTCGAGGGCGTCGTAGGCGTAAGGCAAGGCAGGCAAGGTAAAAGCCATTTCAATGGACTCCATGGTGATGTGGGGCAGGCGCGCGGCGCGCATTGCCGGTATCCGGGTGCAGCAGACGCTGAGTGCGCGGGTATTCGCCGTGTTCGCTGATGAAATTCAGCAGCTCGACGTAGGTTTTGCTGCTCTGGCGCAGTGCCGCTTCACGCAGGGCCGGGCGCAGGCGCTCGTCCTGCATGGTCTGCAACAGCCGCTGATGGATGGCGCAAAGGTATTCCGCGCTCTCTTCCGGCTGATTCAGGCGCAGGTGCAAATCCGCCAGGTTGTGGTGGGAGATGACGCAGGCCGCCACCGCTTCGTCGGCATCCGCCCAGCGTTCGAACAACACTTGCGCCAGGGCCAGGGCTTGCAGGTACGCCTCACGGGCGTCGATCAGCTCGCCCAGCATGAAGCAGCGATTAGCCCGTTCGATCGTGCGTTTCCAGTGCTCCATGGTGAGCCTCCAAAGCGGTTGCGGTATTTACACGCCGCCGGCGGTGAGTTTCTCGGGATTGAGCAACTCTTCCAGTTGGCTGCGCGACAGATCGGTGTGTTCCAGAGCGACGTCGATTACCGCGCGGCCTTCCTTGTAGGCCTGCTTGGCAATCTCGGCGGCCTTCTGGTAACCGATGATCGGATTGAGCGCAGTGACCAGAATCGGGTTGCGCGACAACGCTTCTTTCAAGCGCGATTCATTGACCTTGAAGCTGGCGATGGCTTTGTCGCCGAGCAGGCGGCTGGAATTGGCCAGCAGTTCGATGCTGCTCAACAGGTTCTGCGCGATGATCGGCAGCATCACATTCAGCTCGAAGTTGCCCGACTGACCGGCGATGGTGATCACCGAATCGTTACCGATGACCTGAGCGGCAACCATCGCGGTGGCTTCCGGAATCACCGGATTGACCTTGCCCGGCATGATCGACGAGCCCGGTTGCAGGGCTTCGAGTTCGATTTCGCCGAGGCCGGCGAGCGGGCCTGAGTTCATCCAGCGCAGGTCGTTGGCGATTTTCATCAGCGATACGGCGGTGGCTTTGAGTTGGCCGGAGACGGCGACCGCAGTGTCTTGCGAGCCGATCAGCGCGAACAGATCCTTGCCCGGGGTGAATTGCACATCGGTCAGTTGGCTGAGCTGGCGGCTGAAACGAGCGGCGAACTCAGGATGTGCGTTGATTCCGGTGCCGACCGCCGTGCCGCCCTGTGCCAGCGATTGCAGACTTGGCAGCAGATCCTGCAGATGACCGATGTTGGCTTTGAGCTGCTGCGCCCAGCCGTTGAGCACCTGGCTCATGCGCACGGGCATCGCGTCCATCAAATGCGTGCGTCCGGTTTTGACATGGTGATGCACTTGCTCGGCTTTGCGCTCGATCACTTGCACCAGGTGCAGCAGCGCCGGCAATAGTTGTTCGTGCAGCGCCAGCGCGGCACTGACGTGGATGGTGGTCGGGATAATGTCGTTGCTGCTCTGGCCGCAGTTGACGTGATCGTTGGCGTTGACCGATTCGCCGAGCAGACGGCTGGCGAGGGTGGCGATCACTTCGTTGGCGTTCATATTGGAGCTGGTGCCGGAACCGGTCTGGAAGATATCCACTGGAAAATGCTGCATGAAATCGCCTTCGAGCAGACCTTGCGCGGCGTCGCTGATGGCTTTGCCTTGGGCAGCCGTGATCTGGTTGAGCTCGACGTTGGCCCGGGCAGCGGCGGCTTTGGCGAGGATCAGCGCGCGGATAAACTGCGTCGGCATCGGCTTGCCGCTGATCGGGAAGTTATCCACTGCGCGCTGGGTCTGCGCGCCGTAGAGAGCGTCCACCGGCACCTGCAGTTCGCCCATGCTGTCGCGCTCAATACGTGTCTGAGGGTCTGCCATCAGTTATTTCCTATGTCGCGTTGTGTATGAAAGCGGGCCAGGCAAGGCGCAGTCCGCTGGTAATGGTTTTTCCCTTGCCAAGGACTGCAACGCAGTCTGGCCCGCTTTCAGACACAACCCGGAGGGCCGCGCCTGCTGTTGCGCAGGGCTGCGTTGCTCGGAGCTTATTTGGAACGACCAAACCTCACTCCTCGCGCCTTGCACTGCGCAACAGCAGGCGCGGCGCGGCATAGGAAATAACTGATGGCAGACCCTACTCATCGGTAGATCCTTGGACTAATTCAATGAGAGGAATCGAGGGAAGCAGTTCGCAGGTGGCGAGCTGCCAGGTGTAGCGTTGCCAGCGCTTGAGCCGGCATTTGCACAGGGAGAGGCGCTCCATTTCACGTAGCGGGCGCCAGGCTTGATCGAGGCAGAGGCTGCGCCAGTGCCACGGCAGTGCGATGTCGGTGGCCGTGTCGAGCAGCAAACGGAAGGAGGTTTCGGCGACCGTCCAGGGTGACGTCGCGGTGCAACAGGACAAATAGCGGCCTTCGGCGAGGTAGTGTTCGATCAGGCGCGGCTCGTCAGGATCCATCGCGCAACGGATCTGGCGACTCATCCAGCGCCAGCTTTCGAGGTACGGCTGCTCGTGCAAGGCAGAACTCATGATCCGGGGCTCATCCGATAATGAGATTTATTATTAGATGATAATGAGAACCAAAACAAGAGCGCTGAGTCGTGCAGATTTTTTGTGGGAGCAAGCCTGCTCGCGAAGGCGTCCTGTCAGTCACCTTGGCGGTGAGCAGTTAAATCGCCTTCGCGAGCAGGCTCGCGCCCACATCGGCTCTGCGGGAAGCCAAATAAAAAAGGCGCGCCATCCGGGAGGATGGCGCGCCTTTTTCTGTGACGACCGGGCCTTAGCTGCCCGCGACGGTCATCCGCTCGATCAACACCGAACCCGTGTGGATATTGCTACGCAGTTCCAGATCATTACCCACAGCAACGATCTGCTTAAACATGTCGCGCATGTTGCCGGCGATGGTCACTTCCTGCACTGCGAACTGGATT
Source organism: Pseudomonas sp. WC2 (assembly GCF_050586545.1). Classification (NCBI taxonomy): domain Bacteria; kingdom Pseudomonadati; phylum Pseudomonadota; class Gammaproteobacteria; order Pseudomonadales; family Pseudomonadaceae; genus Pseudomonas; species Pseudomonas sp. WC2. Next base: position 224,990 of record NZ_JBOBDR010000007.1, read on the forward strand.
TCACCGTTCTCGACCCAGAAACCCGCCGCGCCGCGCGAATAATCGCCAGTGACCATGTTCAGGCCATGGCCCATCAATTCGGTCACCAACAAGCCACGCCCCATACGCTTCAACAGCGCCGCCTGATCTTCATCACCATGGGTGACGAACAGGTTGTGCACGCCGCCAGCGTTGGCCGTGCTCGGCATGCCGAGTTTGCGCCCGGAGTACGTACCGAGAATGTACGAGACCAGCTCGCCCTTTTCGACGAACGGCTTGGCGTATGTCGCCAAACCATCACCGTCATACGAAGCGCTGCCCATGGCGCGCATCAGGTGCGGGCGTTCATCGATGGTCAGCCATTCCGGAAACAGCTTCTGTCCCAGCGTGCCTTCCAGGAAGGACGATTTGCGATACAGGCTGCCACCGGAAATCGCCGAAAGGAAACTGCCGAACAAACCGCCCGCCAGCTCGGCGGAAAACAGCACCGGCACTTCACAGGTCGGCACCGGACGCGCGCCCAATCGACTCGCGGCCCGTTGTGCAGCGCGCTGCCCAATGCTCACCGGATCGGCCAGCAACTCGCCTTGGCGGCTTACGTCGTACCAGTAATCGCGCTGCATCTGGCCATCGGCCTCGGCGATCATCACGCAACTCAGGCTGTGCCGGGTCGACGCATAGCCGCCGATGAAACCGTGGCTGTTGCCGTAAACGCGGCAGCCTTGATGGGTGCTGAGGGTGGTGCCATCGGCGTTCTTGATTCGCGCATCGGCGTCAAATGCAGCCGCCTCACAGAGTAATGCCTTCTCGATGGCCTGCTCCGGGGTGATGTCCCATTCGTGGAACAGATCGAAATCCTGTTGCTCGCGGGCCATCAGCGCCGCGTCAGCCAGGCCCGAAGCCTCGTCTTCCGAGGTGTGCTTGGCAATCGCCAGTGCGGCCGCGACCGTTTCGCGAATCGCATCAGGCCCGGTGGCCGAGGTGCTGGCCGAGCCTTTGCGCTGACCGACATAAAGCGTGATGCCAAAGCCCTGATCGCGGTTGAACTCGACCGTTTCGACCTCGCGCTGACGCACCGAAGTCGACAGGCCTTGCTCCAGCGACACCGCCACTTCGCAGGCACTGGCGCCCTGGCGCTTGGCTTCGGCGATGATCTGCTCGACTTGATCCTGCAGTGCCGGCAAAGCCTGCGGGCCGACGCTTTCAACTGCACTCATGCTCATCTCCACTCAAATTCTGCTTTCGGCTAGGGTCATCGAGCGACCGGGCCGGACAAGCGGCCCCCGACTGGTTATCATGGCGGCGTTTCTTTGCGGACTGCCACCATGGTTGATTCTTACGACGACTCCCTCGATACGGGAGAAAAAAGCAAATCTCAGGTCAAACGCGAGCTGCATGCTCTGGTTGACCTTGGCGAGCGCCTTACAACACTCAAGCCCGACTTGCAGGCAAAACTGCCATTGACCGACGCTTTGCGCCGGGCGCTGGCCGATGCGCCGAAGCACACCGCGAATATCGCGCGTAAACGGCACTTGCAGTTCATCGGCAAGCTGATGCGCGATCAGGACACTGACGCGATTCTCACGCTGCTCGATCAACTCGATGCCTCGACTCGTCAGTACAACGAGCGTTTCCATAATCTCGAACGCTGGCGTGACCGCTTGATCGCGGGCGACGACGCCGTGCTGGAAAAATTCGTCGTCGAGTACCCGGACGCCGATCGCCAGCAACTGCGTTCCCTGATCCGTCAGGCTCAGCACGAGGTTGCGCAAAACAAACCTCCTGCTTCCAGCCGTAAAATCTTCAAGTACATCCGTGAGCTGGACGATACTCAACGCGGCCTGCGTTGATACTCACCACCGGGTGGCCGCCGTGCGCGCCACCCGAAGCTCCATCTCTTCTTAAGCGCCCGTGCCACCCACGGTGATCGCATCGATTTTCAGCGTCGGCTGACCCACGCCTACCGGCACCGATTGCCCATCCTTGCCACACGTGCCCACGCCGCTGTCCAGCGCCAGATCGTTACCGACCATCGACACCCGACTCATCGCCTCAGGGCCGTTGCCGATCAACGTCGCGCCTTTGACTGGCGCGGTAATCTTGCCGTCTTCGATCAGGTACGCCTCGCTGGTGGAGAACACGAACTTGCCGCTGGTGATGTCGACCTGACCGCCGCCAAGGTTGGCGCAGTAGATGCCCTTCTTCACCGACGCGATGATTTCCGCCGGATCGCTTTCGCCGCCGAGCATGTAAGTGTTGGTCATGCGCGGCATCGGCAGGTGCGCATAGGACTCACGACGACCGTTACCGGTACGGGCCACGCCCATCAGGCGCGCATTGAGCTTGTCCTGCATGTAACCCTTGAGGACGCCGTTCTCGATCAGCGTGGTGCACTCGGTCGGGGTGCCTTCGTCATCGACGCTCAGCGAACCGCGACGACCGCTCAAGGTGCCGTCATCGACGATGGTGCAAAGTTTCGAGGCAACCATTTCGCCCATCCGCCCGCTATAGGCAGAACTGCCTTTGCGGTTGAAATCGCCTTCCAGACCGTGGCCGACCGCTTCGTGCAACAGCACGCCGGACCAGCCCGAACCCAGCACCACCGGCAACGTACCGGCCGGCGCCGGGATCGCTTCGAGATTCACCAGCGCCTGGCGCAGCGCTTCACGGGCGTAACCCATGGCGCGGTCTTCGGCGAGGAAATAACGGTAGTCGGTACGCCCGCCACCACCATGCCCGCCGCGCTCGCGACGGCCATTCTGCTCAACGATCACGCTGACATTGAAACGCACCAGCGGACGTACATCGGCTGCCAGACCGCCGTCGGTGGACGCCACCAGAATGCGTTCCCAGACACCGGCCATGCTCACGCTGACTTGCTGGATGCGCGGGTCGAGCGCACGGGTCGCGACGTCGATACGCTTGAGCAGCTCGACTTTCTCGGCGCGAGTCAGCACTTCCAGCGGGTTATCCGGCGCGTACAACTGGGCGACGTCTTGAGTGCTGAACGCCTGCACCGTACCGTTCTGCCCCGCACGGGAGATCGAACGTGCGGCACGCGCCGCAGCACCGAGGGCTTCGAGGGTGATCGCGTTGCTGTAGGCAAAACCGGTTTTCTCACCGGACTGCGCACGCACGCCCACACCTTGGTCGAGGTTAAAGCTGCCTTCTTTGACGATGCCGTCTTCCAGCGACCACGACTCGGAAATCTGCCCCTGGAAATACAGGTCGGCGGCATCGATGCCCGGGCCGGCGAGATCGCCGAGCACGCCTTGCAGGCTCTCGATCGTCACGCCACCGGGCGCCAGAAGATGATCACTGACTGAGGACAACAACTCGCTCATAGGTTTACGCCTTAAATTCGTGTTCTGAAGCAGGTCGCTGTGCGCCCTGCGAGAAAAACCGCCGATGGCTCACCACCGGCATCCGCGTCCTGATTGACGCTTGTTCATCGCTATCGCGGTCGGCCAACAACACCGCTTCGCCTTGATCCTGATGCGCCAGCACGCGGCCCCACGGGTCGACAATCGCCGCATGCCCGAAGGTTTCCCGCGGTCCCGGATGGGTCCCGCCCTGCGCTGCCGCCAGCACATAACACTGGGTTTCGATGGCCCGCGCACGAATCAATACATCCCAATGCGCTGCGCCGGTCACCGCGGTAAACGCCGACGGTGCGCTAATCAATTCAGCACCGGCGGCGCGCAATTCGCTGTAGAGCTCCGGAAAGCGCAGGTCGTAACACACGGTCAGACCCAGTTTGCCGACCGGCGTGTCCGCCACTACCACGCCACTGCCATAAGCATAGTCATCGGATTCGCGGTATCGACCGCGATTGTCCGCCACGTCGACATCGAACAGATGCAGCTTGTCATAGCGCGCAACGATCTCGCCGTGTTCATTGACCAACAACGAGCAGGCATTGGCCTTGGCCGTCGGCTGATCCAGCGGCGGCAACGGCAATGTGCCGGCCACTACCCATAACTTGAGGTCGCGGGCGGTCTGTTTCAACCATGGCAGGATCGGCCCTTCGCCCAAAGCTTCAGCACGGCCGATGGCAGCAACGTCGCGACGCCCCATGGCGGCGAAGTTTTCCGGCAGCACCGCTAGCTTCGCGCCGCCGGCCGCGGCCTGTTCGAGCAGGCGTCGGGCCTGAGCCAGATTGGCCAGCACGTCACTCTGGCTGACCATTTGAATCACCGCTAAAGACATGGCGAACTCCGCAAGAGGTATGCGGCCATGCTACTCCATCGGTTCAGGGCCTGGCTGTTCAAAAAGGCTTGCCGAAGGTGATTTTCGGCTCTTTCCACGGGCCTTTGACGGTGTATTTGACGCTGGCAAAGCGCGCCACACGATCACCGATCAACTTGTCGATCAGGAACAATGCGCCGCCAACCGCCGGAGCGCCCACGAGCAGCGCGGCAATCGGCAGGTTGTTGGTGACCGGCAAGGTCACCAGCAGCTTGGCGTCGACCTGTTCTGCGACCAGATCCAGCTTGCCATTGAGCTCAATGTTGCTCGACGGCCCGGTCAGACGAATCGGCTCTTTCGTATCGTAAACACCGTTGGTCGCCACGAGCAGGCCTTTAACCCGGTCGTAGCTCAGGCCTTTACCGAACAAATCGGAGAAATCGAGGCGCAAACGCCGGCCAATGGAATTGAAGTTGAGCAGACCGAACACCCGCAATGCCTGCGCACCGCCCTCCACTTCGACAAACTGGCCCTTGTTCAATGACGCATCGAGAGTGCCAGAGAAACGCTTGGTCGCCAGCCATGCCGGCGAGCCCGGCCAGCGGCCATCGACATCCATGTGGAATTCTTCGCTGGTCACGCTCGGCGCAAATCCCCAGCCCTTGAGCACGTCGGCGAGGTTCTTGCCGCCAATCCGCCCCTTGAACCAGCTATTGGTCGAGCCCGGTGCGCCTTCCCAGCCGCCATTGCCTTGCAGCAGGATGCCCTTGAGGCCCATGTCGAGATTATTCAGCGCGATGCCTTTGGCCGTTGGCCGCACTTTGAGCGACCAGCCACCGACCAGATCCTCGCCCTGAAACAGCTGATTAATGGTGATATCCAGCGCCGGAATCTTCGACGGGTCGACCGAAGCCAGCGGATCGGGGGCGTTCTCGTCCGCCTGCACCGTAGGGTCCGGCGCTGGCAGTTTCACGTATTGCAGATTCACCGCAATCGGCGTGGCTTTGGCGTCCGGCAGACTGGCCGTGCCTTTGACCTGCTGGCTGTCGAGCGCCAGATTCCACGCCGCCGGCTTGCGATTCAACTGCACCGAGGCCTGATCCAGCGTGGTGCCGAACGCCGTCAGCTTGCCGACCTTAACGTCTGCACTGCTGAGCAACTTGTTGGCGCTGCCACCCGGATCCTGCCCGGCGTATTGGCTGACCAGATCCTGCCACGGCGCCACGTCGAGCTCCGACAACACGCCGCGAATCCGCAGGCCCTTGGCCCCCGGCAGCACAGCCTCACCGGCACCGAGGAACAATTCGCCACGACCGTCGGCAAAATTGCTCGGCGGCGCGGCAAAAGTGAAGTTGGCCAGTTGATCGTAATTGACCCAGTAACGCCGCTCCTGCCCTTGCAAGGTCATGCGAAACACCGTGTCGCGCCCCGTCTCGGCAGTCATGCCGAACGGCGCAGGCAGATCGACCGCCACCCCCTTGAGACTGGAACTGACCATCAATTGGCTGTCCGCACCGTCGAGGTTGAGTTGCAACTGATACGGGATCGTCCCGGAAACCGGCAACGGCTGCGTCACGCCCAACCAATCGGTAAGTTTCTTCACCTCGACCTGCCCCGACGCCGCGACCCGGGTCTTGAGCTTGCCAGGGCTGCCATCGGCGAAAATCTGCGCTGTGACCGGTTTGTCAAAGGCGCGCGCGGCGATGTTCTGGCCGCTGAGCCCCTTGGCACTGTCGAAGCGGAAATCGCCCTTGAGCTGAGTCAGTTCCAGTTTCGGCTCGGCCAGTTTCAGCCGTGCGTTGGCGGTCTTGAAGTCGACGAGAATTTTCGGTTGATCGCCCTTGGCCAGCGGGATGTCCAGTTTGAGTTTGCCTTGCAGATCGCCGCCACCTTCCCAGCCGGCGAAGGTATCCGCCGTGCCGATCGGCGCGTCCTGAAGAATCTTCAGCCCGTCGCCCAAACCACCGGCAAACGCACCGTCGAGGAACATGTGAGTGTTCTGCCCGCTCGGCACATGGGGAATATTGACGAAGACATCACTGACCTGAGTGTCGAGCAACTGGCCTTTGTTGGCCCAGATGCGCACGCCGCTGTCTTCGATGAACACATCGCCACTGACCTTGCTGACATGCGGCCAGCCCGGTTGGAACGCCAGTTCGGCGTCATGCACTTTGAAAAACAGACTGATGCTGCGGTCGGCTTCGCCGGCATTCTTGTTCAGCGAACCCTGGTACTGGAAAAAACCCTGATCAACCGCACCCTTGAGAATCGCCGTACGCAGCCACTCGTCGAGTGCCGGGCTCAAGACCTCGGGCAAATATTTGGCGGTGTAGCGACCGTCGCCATCGACCAGACCGACCCGCAGGTCCATGTAGTCTTCCTGGCTATGGTCGAAATGCAGACGGATCAGGAAGTCACCGGCGATCTTGCCCTCCTCGCCCAGCACCTTCAGATACGGTGCGATCAGGGTGAAGCCGTCCTTGTCGAGCTTCCAGGTCAAGCGCGCGTTGGCCTGCAGGTATTGCCACGGTTTGGCGAAGATCGGGTCGAGGTGCAGGACGAAATCCTTGCTGTCCATGCGCAACTCGCCACCGTCGAGGTTACCGGTGAGACTGCCGCTGACATTCCGCGCCGCCGGAGCGCCGTGATAGGCGTCGAAGCCGACGGTTTCCAGGTTGGTGGCGAAACTGAACTTGTTGCCATCAGTGGCCGTAGGACGGAAATCCAGCAATACATTACGCAGCGTGCCCGTCACTTTCAGGTGATCCACCACCGTAGCGAAACTCTGAGGCAACGGCCCCAGCGCATTGAGCAGCGGCGTGATCGGGGTCAGATCAAGACGATCAGCCTGCAGGTGCCAAAGCTCTTCAACCTTGTCGGTAGCGCGAGTCTGCTTGAGCTGGATGTGTGACTCCCAGCGGTTATCGCCGAAGTTCATCGCCAGCGAATCAAGGGTCACCGACGCGCCATCGGCACTGTTCCGGTAATACGCGTTGAGGGCCAGATTGCTGAGCTGGATCGGCTTGCGCTCTGCGTAGGCGCCCGTGACTTGCGGTGCATTCAAGCGCAGCGCTGCGCTTTGCAGAGTGCCTTCACCCCAGTTCACCCAGAGCTCGCCGCCGGCCTTGATCTCGGAAAAATTCCATTGCTGGGTCAGCCGCTCAGGCAGCCATTTCGCCCAATCGCTTTGCGGCAGACTGGCGTAACCGTCGACGACGCTGTTCTGCCATTGGTCAGGACGCAGGCGCGTGCGCAGGCTCAGCGCGACCGGCTGACCATCCGGCAAGGTCAGGCGTGCATCAAGGCGTTGCCGACTGGCACCGGTTTGCAGATTGAGACCGACGTAGGTCAGGGTCATCGGCGCGTGATCCTGCGGCTGCAAGGTCACCTGGCTGTCGAGGACCGACAGTTGCTGAATCATCTGCGAGCGCTGGAACAGTTGCGCTGCATCGAGCGGCTTATCCTTCTGTACCGGCAAACCTTCCAGCGCCCAACTGCCGTCCTCGGCTTCCTTGAGGCTGATTTTCAGACCATTGAGTTCCAGATGCGCGATGCGCACTTCGCGGGCCAACAGGCTGGCCCACAGATCCGGCACCGCTCGCACGTGATCGAGGCGCAGGGCATTGGCACCGTCGCCGATCGTGACATCGTGCGCCAGCAGGATCGGCGCGAAACCGCTCCAGTTACCTTCCAGTTCGCCGATCTGCAACGGCATGCCAAGGGCGGTACTGGCTTTGTCTTCAATGTCGGCGCGATATTCGGCCACCAGCGGAGTCAGTTCGCGGCCGAGGCTGACGTACAACGCCATCAACACCAAAACCAACGCGCACAGGCCCAGCCCCCAGCGGGTGATTGCGGCCAAAATGCGTGTCAGACGATCCATGTCAGTTGGCTCCCATGGCAAAAATACTGCGAAAAGCTGAGGCCAGCCGCGGTGAAAAAGGTGTGACGCAGGGGTTCAGAGCAGCACCACGTCATATTGTTCCTGGGAATACATGGTTTCCACCTGGAAGCGTATGGTGCGGCCGATGAACCCTTCAAGTTCGGCAACGTTACCGGATTCTTCGTCAAGCAAACGGTCGACGACTTTCTGGTTCGCCAGCACTCGATAGCCCTCGGCCTGATAGGCGCGGGCCTCACGGAGAATCTCGCGGAAAATCTCGTAACAGATGGTTTCCGCAGTTTTCAATTTGCCGCGCCCCTGGCAACTGCTGCACGGCTCGCACAAGACCTGTTCAAGACTTTCGCGGGTGCGCTTGCGGGTCATCTGCACCAGGCCCAACTCGGTGATACCGATGATGTTGGTCTTGGCGTGATCGCGCTCAAGCTGTTTTTCCAGGGTGCGCAGGACCTGACGCTGATGCTCTTCATCTTCCATGTCGATGAAGTCGATGATGATGATCCCCCCGAGATTGCGCAGGCGCAGTTGCCGGGCAATCGCCGTAGCCGCTTCGAGGTTGGTCTTGAAGATGGTTTCCTCAAGATTGCGATGGCCAACGAAGGCGCCGGTGTTGACATCGATGGTGGTCATGGCTTCCGCCGGATCGACCACCAGATAACCGCCGGACTTCAGCGGCACCTTGCGCTCGAGGGCTTTCTGGATTTCGTCTTCGACGCCGTACAGATCGAAAATCGGACGCTCACCTGGATAGTGTTCCAGACGATCGGCGATTTCCGGCATCAGTTCGGCGACGAACTGCGTAGTTTTCTGGAAGGTTTCCCGGGAATCGATGCGGATTTTCTCGATTTTCGGATTGACCAGGTCACGCAATGTGCGCAGCGCCAGGCCGAGGTCTTCGTAAATCACGCTCGGCGCAGTGATGGTTTTGATCTGTTCGTTGATCTGGTCCCACAGGCGCCGCAGGTAGCGGATGTCCATGAGGATCTCGTCGGCGCCAGCGCCTTCGGCGGCGGTGCGCAAAATGAAACCGCCGGCCTCTTTGATCCCTTCCTTGGCCACGCAATCGCTGACGACTTGCTTGAGGCGTTCGCGCTCGGCTTCGTCTTCGATTTTCAGGGAAATGCCGACGTGGGCGGTGCGCGGCATGTACACCAGATAACGCGAAGGAATCGACAGTTGCGTAGTCAACCGTGCACCTTTGGAGCCGATCGGATCCTTGGTGACTTGCACCACCAGGCTCTGGCCTTCGTGCACCAGCGCACTGATGCTCTCCACGGCCGGACCTTCACGCAGGGAAATTTCGGCGGCGTGAATGAACGCGGCACGATCCAGGCCGATGTCGACAAATGCCGCCTGCATTCCCGGCAGCACCCGGACAATCTTGCCTTTATAGATGTTGCCGACGATCCCGCGTTTTTGCGTGCGCTCGACGTGGACTTCTTGCAGCACACCGTTTTCGACCACCGCCACGCGCGATTCCATCGGCGTGATGTTGATCAGAATCTCTTCACTCATGGCAGGATCTCGTTCAGGCATGTTCACGATAATGGCCGCATCTGGATGGGTACGACGCTTATTGCGCGTTCAGGTTTTGCCAACAGGGTATGCCGAAATGGCCCAACAGTTCTGCGGTTTCGCAAACAGGTAAGCCGACCACGGCCGAATAGCTGCCATTGAGCCCGGCGACGAACACCGCGCCGAGGCCTTGAATGCCATAACCGCCGGCCTTGTCGCAAGGTTCACCACTGGCCCAGTAGGCGGCGGCTTCTTCACGGCTGATCGGGCGAAACCGCACCAGACTGCGCACCACTCGCGACTCGCAGCGCTCGCCTTCGAGCACGGCGATGGCGGTCAGCACTTCATGCTCCTTGCCGGACAACATCATCAGCATGGCGCATGCATCGGCTTCGTCCACCGGTTTGCCGAGAATTTTGCCGTCGAGCACCACGGCAGTGTCGGCCCCCAGTACGCAGAATGGCTGATCGGACACGAGCGTGCGCCGACCGGCCTCGGCTTTGCCACGCGCAAGGCGTTCGACGTAGGCCAAGGGCGATTCTTCGGGGAGTGGGGTTTCGTCGATATCCGCGCTGATGGCGGAGAACGGAACGCCAATCTGCGTGAGCAATTCACGTCGACGCGGCGATCCGGAGGCGAGGTAAAGCGGCTTCATCAAAACATCTCCCTGTTCAGTGCCCTGCTTCACCGGCTCAATTGATTCTGTAGCGTCGGCGCAATCCGCGTAGGGCGAAGCTGACCCAAGGCCAAAGCAAGGCGCTGACCAGTGCCGGCAGCACCAGCGCCAGAGTCGGCTGACGGTTACCGGTCAAGGCACTGAGCCACAGTTGCACCAGTTGCGCGAGGCCGAAGATCACCAAAATCACCAGACATTGCTGCCACATCGGAAACATCCGCAGGCGTTGCTGCAGCGACAGCACCAGGAAAGTAATCAGGGTCAGGATCAGCGCGTTCTGGCCAAACAAGTCGCCCTGCAGAACGTCTTCCGCCAGCCCCAGACAGAATGCCGTGACCATGCCGACCGTGTGCGGCATGTACAAGGCCCAGAATGTCAGGAGCAAGGCCAGCCATAGCGGGCGCAGTATCTCCATGAAAATCGGCAGCGGTGACACGCTGAGCAGCAAGCCAACGAGAAACGTCAGCCAGACGATCCAGCCGTTCCGCGATGCGGTAGCGCCAACCATTATTCTTGTCTCCCGGTTGTGGCCGGGGCACTGACGGGCGGTTTCGCCGCTGGTCGCGCCGCAGGCTGGGCAGCTGGAGGTTTGCTGGCCGCTGGGGTCGCTGCCGGTTGTTTCGCCGCCGCAGGCGGTTTGCTCGCGGCCGGTTTGGTCGCAGTAGCAGTAGCAGCGGGTGCAGCGGGCGTGGCCGCCGGTGCAGGGGATGGCGCTGCAGCAGGCGCGGTCACGGTTTTCGGCACGGTGGCCGGAATGATCGGGCCGCCGCCGAAGGCATCGAGATTTTCCTGCGCCTGCGCGGCGTCGTTGGCGCGCTCTTCAGCCGTGCGCGTATCACTGAACACCAGCAGCAGGTAGCGGCTGCGGTTCAACGCGGCAGTCGGTACTGCGCGAACGATCGCGAAGGGCTGACCGGAATCGTGGATGACTTCTTTCACCGTGGCGACCGGGTAACCCGCCGGGAAGCGCTGACCGAGACCGGAACTGACCAGCAGATCGCCTTCCTTGATGTCGGCGGTGTCGGCAACGTGACGCAACTCCAGACGCTCCGGGTTACCGGTGCCGCTGGCGATCGCGCGCAGACCATTACGGTTCACCTGCACAGGAATGCTGTGAGTGGTGTCGGTCAACAGCAGCACACGCGAGGTGTACGGCATCAACTCGACCACCTGGCCCATCAAGCCGCGCGCATCGAGCACCGGTTGACCGAGCACCACGCCATCACGCTCACCTTTATTGATGATGATGCGATGGGTGAAGGGATTGGGGTCCATGCCGATCAACTCGGCCACTTCGACCTTTTCGTTGACCAGTGCGGAAGAATTGAGCAACTCGCGCAGCCGAACGTTCTGCTCGGTGAGGGCGGCAAGTTTTTGCATGCGCCCCTGCAACAGCAGGTTTTCGGTCTTGAGTTTTTCGTTTTCGGCGACAAGCTCGGTGCGGCTGCCGAACTGGCTGGCAATCCCTTCCCACAGACGTCCGGGCAGGTCAGTGATCCAGTAGGCGTCCATCAGCACCAGCGACGCTTGTTTGCGCGCGGGCTTGAGCAGATCAAAGCGGGCATCGACCACCATCAGCGCGACCGACAGCACGGCCAGCACCAACAGGCGCACGCCCAACGAAGGGCCCTTGGCGAAAAGCGGTTTAATAAGCCGCTCCTCCCAGGCAAATGTTCTGTTTATTCATACGGCATCAAACCGGCCTGGATGAAGACTGACAGAAGATAAACGCCAACAGGCAGCACTGCAAAGTGCTGCCTGCGCGCGTTCACCCACGTATTGCAAACCAGCACTTATTCGCTGGAGAGCAGGTCCATGGTGTGCTTATCCATCATTTCCAATGCACGGCCACCGCCGCGAGCAACACAGGTCAGCGGATCTTCGGCAACGATCACTGGCAGACCGGTTTCCTGGGCCAGCAACTTGTCGAGGTCACGCAGCAGCGCGCCACCACCGGTCAGCACCAGGCCACGCTCGGCGATGTCGGAAGCCAGTTCCGGCGGCGATTGCTCCAGCGCGCTCTTCACAGCCTGAACGATAGTGGCCAGGGACTCTTGCAGAGCTTCCAGCACTTCATTGGAGTTCAGGGTGAATGCGCGTGGAACGCCCTCGGCCAGGTTGCGACCGCGAACGTCGACTTCGCGAACTTCGCCGCCCGGGTAGGCCGTGCCGATTTCCTGTTTGATGCGCTCAGCGGTGGATTCACCGATCAGGCTGCCGTAGTTACGACGCACGTAAGTGATGATCGCTTCGTCGAAGCGGTCGCCGCCAACGCGTACGGATTCGGCATAGACCACACCGTTCAGGGAGATCAGCGCGATTTCAGTAGTACCGCCACCGATATCCACGACCATCGAACCGCGCGCTTCTTCTACCGGCAGGCCGGCACCGATCGCAGCAGCCATTGGCTCTTCGATCAGGAATACTTCACGGGCACCGGCACCGAGGGCCGATTCACGGATGGCACGACGCTCAACCTGGGTGGATTTGCATGGAACGCAGATCAGCACACGAGGGCTAGGCTGCAGAAAGCTGTTTTCGTGAACCTTGTTAATAAAGTATTGCAGCATCTTTTCGCAGACGCTGAAGTCGGCGATCACGCCGTCTTTCATCGGACGAATGGCAGCAATGTTGCCCGGCGTACGGCCGAGCATGCGCTTGGCCTCGGTGCCGACAGCAACGACACTTTTCTGATTACCGTGTGTCCGAATGGCCACAACCGATGGCTCATTCAGGACGATACCGCGCTCGCGCACGTAAATAAGGGTGTTGGCAGTGCCCAGGTCAATGGAAAGATCGCTGGAAAACATGCCACGCAGTTTCTTGAACATGGGAAAGGGACCCTAGGCAACGCGTGGGTAAAAAAGTGCGGCAAACTCTAACAACGACAGGGATTTTGGGCAAGGCGCCAATATGTTAAATTGGCCGCTTTTCTGTGCACCAAGCCCCACAATCGCGGCCTTATGACCGTAGAAGTGCGGTAGTGTTCCGACAATCTAACACACGGACGACGTCCGTTCTGTTTTCCACAGGAGAATCCCGATGGCGCTAGAACGCTCCGACGTGGAAAAAATCGCACATCTGGCCTGCCTTGGCCTCAATGATGCCGATCTTCCACACATTACTTCCGCCCTCAACAGCATTCTCGGGCTGGTCGACGAAATGCAGGCGGTCAATACCGACGGTATCGAGCCTCTGGCCCACCCGCTGGAAGCCAGTCAGCGCCTGCGCGCCGATGTCGTGACCGAGACCAATCACCGCGAGGCTTACCAGTCCATCGCACCAGCGGTCGAAAACGGCCTGTATCTGGTTCCGAAAGTCATCGACTAAAGGGAAAGAGCCTGCAATGCATCAAATGACTCTGGCCGAGATCGCCCGCGGTCTCGCCGATAAAAAGTTTTCCTCCGAAGAGCTGACCAAAGTCCTGCTGGCGCGTATTACCCAGCTCGATCCACAGCTCAACAGTTTCATCAGCCTCACCGAAGAGCTGGCCCTCGAGCAGGCGAAAGCCGCCGATGCACGCCGCGCCAACGGTGAGAGCGGCGCCCTGCTCGGCGCGCCGATCGCGCACAAAGACCTGTTCTGCACCCAGGGTATCCGCACCAGCTGCGGCTCGAAGATGCTCGACAACTTCAAAGCCCCGTACGACGCCACCGTGGTCGCGAAACTGGCCGCTGCCGGTGCCGTGACGCTGGGCAAGACCAACATGGACGAATTCGCCATGGGTTCGGCCAACGAGTCGAGCTGGTACGGCGCAGTGAAGAACCCGTGGAACCTCGAACACGTACCGGGCGGTTCGTCCGGCGGTTCGGCGGCCGCAGTTGCCGCGCGCCTGTTGCCTGCGGCGACGGCCACCGATACCGGTGGCTCGATCCGTCAGCCAGCAGCGTTCACCAACCTCACTGGCCTGAAACCGACGTACGGTCGCGTTTCGCGCTGGGGCATGATCGCTTACGCCTCCAGCCTCGATCAGGGCGGCCCGTTGGCGCGCACGGCCGAAGACTGCGCAATTTTGTTGCAAGGTATGGCTGGCTTCGATCAGAACGACTCCACCAGCATCGATGAGCCAGTGCCGGATTACTCCGCCAGCCTCGGCGATTCGCTGCAAGGCCTGCGCATCGGCGTGCCGAAGGAATACTTCAGCGCCGGTCTCGACCCGCGCATCGCCGAGCTGATCCAGAACAGCATCAAAGAGCTGCAGAAGCTCGGTGCCGTGATCAAGGAAATCAGCCTGCCGAACATGCAGCACGCGATTCCTGCGTACTACGTGATCGCGCCGGCAGAAGCGTCTTCGAACCTGTCGCGTTTCGACGGCGTGCGCTTCGGCCATCGCTGCGAGCAACCGAAAGACCTGATCGATCTGTACAAGCGCTCCCGTGGCGAAGGCTTCGGCGCGGAAGTCCAGCGCCGGATCATGGTCGGGGCATACGCGCTGTCCGCCGGTTACTACGACGCCTACTACCTGAAAGCGCAGAAGATCCGTCGCCTGGTGAAGAACGACTTCATGGCTGCCTTTAATGAAGTCGACATCATCCTCGGCCCAACCACGCCGAACCCGGCCTGGAAGCTTGGCGCGAAGAACAGCGACCCGGTCGCTGCCTATCTGGAAGACGTCTACACCATCACCGCCAACCTCGCGGGCCTGCCGGGCCTGTCGATGCCGGCCGGTTTTGTCGACGGATTGCCGGTTGGCGTGCAGTTGCTCGCGCCGTATTTCCAGGAAGGTCGCCTGTTGAACGTTGCCCACCAGTATCAGCTCAACACTGACTGGCACACCCGCACCCCAACCGGCTTCTGAGGAGACACACATGCAATGGGAAGTCGTGATCGGGCTGGAGATTCACACTCAGCTCACTACCCGGTCGAAAATCTTTTCCGGTAGTTCCACCACATTCGGTTCCGAGCCGAACACTCAGGCCAGCCTGATCGATTTGGGCATGCCCGGCGTGTTGCCGGTGCTGAACCAGGAAGCGGTGCGCATGGCAGTGATGTTCGGTCTGGCGATTGACGCCGAGATCGGTCAGCACAACGTGTTCGCCCGTAAAAACTATTTCTACCCGGACCTGCCGAAGGGCTATCAGATCAGCCAGATGGAATTGCCGATCGTTGGCAAGGGCCACCTGGACATCGCGCTGGAAGACGGCACCGTCAAACGTGTCGGCATCACCCGCGCGCACTTGGAAGAAGACGCCGGCAAGAGCCTGCACGAAGAGTTCAACGGTGCCACCGGCATCGACCTGAACCGTGCCGGCACGCCACTGCTGGAGATCGTTTCCGAGCCGGACATGCGCAGCGCCAAGGAAGCCGTGGCTTACGTCAAGGCAATCCACGCGCTGGTGCGTTACCTCGGCATTTGCGACGGCAACATGGCCGAAGGCTCGCTGCGTTGCGACTGCAACGTGTCGATCCGTCCAAAAGGCCAAGTCGAGTTCGGCACGCGCTGCGAGATCAAGAACGTCAACTCGTTCCGCTTCATCGAGAAGGCGATCAACTCCGAGATCCAGCGTCAGATCGAGCTGATCGAGGACGGCGGCAAAGTGATCCAGCAGACTCGTCTGTACGATCCGAACAAGGACGAGACCCGTCCGATGCGTTCGAAAGAGGAAGCCAACGACTACCGTTACTTCCCCGATCCGGATCTGTTGCCGGTGGTCATCGAAGAGTCGTTCCTCGGCGAGGTGCGCGCCACCCTGCCGGAACTGCCTCCGCAAAAACGCGAGCGCTTCCAGGAGCAATTCGGTCTGTCGGTCTACGACGCCAGCGTGCTGGCCACCAGCCGCGAGCAAGCCGATTACTTCGAGAAAGTCGCGAGCATTGGCGGCGACGCCAAACTGGCGGCTAACTGGGTAATGGTCGAGTTGGGCAGCCTGCTCAACAAGCAAGGTCTGGACATCGACGAGTCGCCGGTTTCCGCCGAGCAACTGGGCGGCATGCTCCAGCGCATCAAGGACAACACCATCTCCGGCAAGATCGCGAAGGTCGTGTTCGAAGCGATGGCCAACGGTGAAGGCAACGCGGACGAGATCATCGAAAAACGTGGCCTCAAGCAAGTGACCGACAGCGGCGCGATTTCAGCGGTGCTCGACGAAATGCTCGCAGCCAACGCTGAACAGGTTGAACAGTATCGTGCGGCGGATGAAGCCAAACGCGGCAAGATGTTCGGCTTCTTTGTGGGCCAGGCGATGAAAGCGTCGAAAGGCAAAGCCAACCCGCAGCAAGTGAACGAACTGCTGAAAAGCAAGCTCGAAGGCTGATTCTGGCCCCGCGCTCGGGGATCGTTCCCACGCTCTGCGTGGGAATGCCGCCCCGGACGCTCCGCGTCCATTGCGGTGTGACGCAGAGCGTCACGGGATGCATTCCCACGCTGGAGCGTGGGAACGATCACTTTGGAGTATCTGAATGAAACGTCTGCTCGGCGCCTGCGCCCTGCTCTCTTTACTGGCCGGTTGCGCCAGCAACGACATCATCGACCCGCACGGTTACGACCAGACCGGCGTCGCTTCTTATTACGGTGCCAAGCACCACGGTAAACGCACCGCCAGTGGCGAAGCGTTCAACCAGAATTCCCTGACCGCCGCCCACCGCCAGTTGCCCTTTGGCACGCGGGTGAAGGTCACCAACCTGAAAAACGATGAGTCCGTTGTGGTGCGCATCAACGATCGTGGCCCGCATACGCGTGGACGCCTGATTGATGTTTCACGCGAAGCCGCCAAACAACTCGGTATGCTCAGCAGCGGTACCGCGCGGGTTCGCGTGCAGGCCCTCGACTGATGGAGCGCTGACCATTTTCGGACTGACCGATTTGCCGCTGATCAGCGTGATCGAACTGCTCGCCGGTTTGTGCCTGCTGATCTTCGGCGCCGAACTGATGGTGCGCGCAGCGGTGCGTCTGGCCGAGCGTCTGCATGTGCGCCCCTTGATCATCGGTCTGACGATTGTCGCGCTCGGCAGCAGTGCGCCGCAGATGGCCGTAAGTGTGCAAGCGGCGTTGGCGCACAACCCCGACATCGCCGTCGGCAGTGTGGTCGGCAGCAGCATCTTCAATATCCTTGTCACCCTTGGTCTCTCGGCGCTGATCATTCCGCTGCGCGTCTCACGGCAACTGGTGCGCCTGGATATTCCGCTGATGATCGGTGCCAGTCTGCTGGTGTTCATATTGGCGTGGAACGAAGAGATCGGGCGATTCGACGGCATTCTGCTGCTCGGCGCACTGGCGTTGTACCTCGGTTTGTTGCTGCGTCAGTCGCGACACTCGGCGCGCCCGCACTCGGCGCAAAATGCCCCCGCGCAGACCTCATGGGGGGCCAGCGTTTGCATGATTATTGTTGGCCTCGCCATGCTGGTGTTCGCCGGACACTTGCTGCTCGGCGCGGCGGTGGTGGTGGCGACGGACCTGGGTTTCTCCGAACGGGTGATCGGCCTGACCGTGGTCGCCGTCGGCACGTCGCTGCCGGAACTGGCGACATCGTTGATCGCCGCCCTGCGCGGACAACGCGACATCGCCGTGGGTAACGTGATCGGCGCCAATCTTTTCAACCTGCTCGGCGTACTCGGGCTCACAGCATTGATCGCGCCGACACCGTTGTCGGTCTCGCCGAACGCATTGGATTTCGACCTGCCGGTGATGCTCGGGGTCGCCGCGCTGTGCCTGCCGGTGTTCTATTCCGGCTACCGCGTGACCCGCGCCGAAGGTTTGTTGTTGCTCGGTTTGTATCTGGTCTACGGGCTCCACGTGGTGTCGTTCACCACCGGCATGCCCTTGGCCGGCAAGCTGGAGCGGCTGATGCTGTTTTATGTCCTGCCACCGCTGTTGGCGTATTTGTTGTTCACGTCGATCCGCGCCTGGCGCCGCCAACACCACAAGAGTGATATGCCATGACCGAATCGAAGAAGTCCGGGGTAGATGTCCGCCGCCAGGTAATGGGCGATGCGTTCGTTGACCGGGCGCTGGGCAACGCCACCGAGTTCACCCAGCCGTTGCAGGATTTCGTCAATGAACACGCGTGGGGCGGTGTGTGGAACCGTGAAGGTTTGCCGCTTAAGACTCGCAGTTTGATAACGCTTGCAGCGCTGACCGCGCTGAAGTGCCCGCAAGAGTTGAAGGGCCATGTGCGCGGTGCGCTGAACAATGGCTGCACGGTGGACGAGATTCGCGAAGCGCTGCTGCATTGCGCGGTGTATGCCGGCGTGCCGGCGGCGATTGATGCGTTTCGGGCAGCGCAGGAAGTGATCGATACCTACCAAAAGCCTTAGCGATTCAGCGCCTGTGAAATAGCTTTCGCGAGCAGGCTCGCTCCCACATTGGAATGCATTTCACAGGTGGGAGCGAGCCTGCTCGCGAAGAGGCCCTGAGCAACGCCGCAAGTCTCAATGCTAGATCCACCCACCCCACTGCAACACAAAGATCCCGATGTTGGTAGTAACCGCCGCCATCAACGTGGTCAGCACAATGATCGCCGCCGCCAATTCATGATTGCCCTGCGCCGCCCGGGCCATGACGAAACTCGCCGCCGCCGTCGGGCTGCCGAAATACAGAAACAGAATCCCCAACTCCGCCCCACGAAAGCCCCACAACCACGCCCCCAGCGTCGCCAGCACCGGCAAACCGATCATCTTCACCAGACTCGAACTGAGCGCCATGTTGCCGCTCTTGCGCAACGCCGCCAGTGACAGGGTGCCGCCAATGCAGATCAACGCCAGCGGCAAGGTGGTCTGCGCCAGATACTGACCGGACGTTTCCAGCCAGCCCGGCAAACCGATCTTGAAATAGGCAAACGGCGCCGCCGCAATCACGCTGATGATCAGCGGGTTGCTGAACACGCTTTTGCAGATGCTCCACGGATCGGATTTGATCACCGGGCTGTACACCGCCAGCACAATGGTCGACAGCGTGTTGTAGAAAAGAATCACCAGCGCCGCGAGGATCGCCCCGAGGGAAATCCCGTAATCGCCGTACATGCTCGCCGCCAGTGCCAGGCCGATCACGCCATTGTTGCCGCGAAAGGCACCTTGGGTGTAGATGCCGCGATCTTCGCGCGGGCACTTGAAAATCGCCCATCCCCAGGCGATGGCGAAGCTCACCAGCGTGGCAAGGGAGAAGTAGATCAGTAGGGACGGTTGCAACGCCGCGTGCAGGTCAGCATGCAGAATGCCGAGGAACAGCAGCGCCGGCATGGTGACGTTGAACACCAGCGACGAGGCGGTGTGGATGAAGTTGTCGTTGATCCAGTCGATGCGCTTGAGCAGCACACCGAGAAACAGCATGGCAAACACCGGCGCGGTGATGTTCAGGGTTTCGAGGAAAATTGCCAGCATGCCGGGGAGCCTTGGGTGAGCGTCGTTAGGGGGCTAATGATAAGCCACTTTCACCCTGATCGTTCCCACGCTCTGCGTGGGAACGCCTCCTGTGACGCTCCGCGTCACGCTTTTGGGACGCAGAGCGTCCCGAACTGCATTCCCACGCGGAGCGTGGGACCGATCAATGGCGCGCTATCAGGTAATCGGCGCCGGGTTGAACAACGTAATGTCGTTATGCAGCTTGTGTTTCTCCGCCCACGTCTGCTGCTTGCCGCTGGCAACATCCAGATAGTAGTGAAACAACTCCCAACCCAACTCTTCGATGGTTGCGCGCCCGGTGGCAATCCGACCGGCGTCGATGTCGATCAGATCCGGCCAGCGCTGCGCCAGCTCCGTACGCGTCGAGACTTTCACCACCGGCGCCATCGCCAAACCGTACGGCGTGCCACGCCCGGTGGTGAACACATGCAGGTTCATCCCCGCCGCCAACTGCAACGTGCCGCAGACAAAATCACTCGCCGGCGTCGCACAGAAAATCAAACCCTTCTGCTTGAAGCGCTCGCCCGGGCCGAGCACGCCATTGATCGCGCTGCTGCCGGATTTGACGATCGAACCCAGCGACTTCTCGACAATGTTCGACAGCCCGCCCTTCTTGTTGCCCGGCGTGGTGTTGGCGCTGCGATCCGCTTCACCCTTGGCCAGGTAACGGTCGTACCAATCCATCTCGCGCACCAGTTCTTCGGCGACGGTTTTGGTTTCGGCACGTGAAGTCAGCAGGTAAATCGCATCGCGCACTTCGGTGACTTCGGAAAACATCACCGTTGCCCCCGCACGCAGCAGCAAGTCCGAGGCATAGCCCAGCGCCGGGTTGGCGGTGATTCCGGAGAACGCATCGCTGCCTCCGCACTGCATGCCGAGGATCAGCTCGGACGCCGGCACGGTTTCGCGACGGCGCTGATCGAGTTTCTTCAGGCGCACTTCCGCCAGTTCCATGATCTGCTCGATCATCTCGGTGAAACCGTGACTGGAATCCTGCAAGCGATACAGCCACGGATCACTGAGATCGACCGACGCATCGTCCTCGTGCATCACCTGCCCGGCCTGCAATTTCTCGCAGCCCAAGCTGATCACCAACGCTTCGCCACCGAGATTCGGGTTGCGCGCCAGATTGCGCACGGTGCGAATCGGGATGTAAGCGTCGGTGGCGGTAATCGCCACGCCGCAACCGTAACTGTGGGTCAGCGCCACCACGTCATCGACGTGCGGATACTTCGGCAGCAGCTCATCCTTGATGCGTTTCACCGCATGATCGAGTACGCCGGTGACGCACTGCACGGTGGTAGTGATGCCGAGAATATTGCGCGTGCCGACGGTGCCGTCAGCGTTTCGATAACCCTCGAAGGTGAAGCCTTCCAGCGGAGCCTGTGCGTCCGGCACGTCGGTGGACAGCGGCAAGCTGTCCAGCGGCGGCGCGGTCGGCATGCGCAATTGATCTTCCTTGACCCAACTGCCGCGGCGGATCGGCTGCAAGGCGTAGCCAATCACCTGACCGTAGCGAATCACCTGGCCGCCCTCGGGAATGTCTTCGAGGGTGACCTTGTGGCTCTGCGGCACGAATTCCACCGTCACCAGGCCATCGGCAAACTCAGTGCCGGCCGGTGCACCCTGGTCATTGACCACTACCACCACGTTGTCCCGCTCGTGCAGGCGGATGTGGCGCGGCGAGTCGGAATGTTCAATCAACTGCATGACGCCGCTCCTCAGGAATGCGCTTGAGACAATTTACCGCTGGCTTCAACACCGCCGTTGGTTGGCGGCTCTTTGAGTACCACACGTTTGATCGGGCCAACGATGACCAGATAGCTGAACACCGCCACCAGTGCGTTGGCACCGACGAACACCAGCGCCCATTTGAACGAACCGGTGGAGCTGATGATGTAGCCAATTACGATCGGTGTGGTAATCGAAGCGATGTTGCCGAAGGTGTTGAACAGGCCACCGCTCAGACCGGCAATCTGTTTCGGCGAAGTGTCGGAAACCACCGCCCAACCCAGTGCGCCAACGCCTTTGCCGAAGAAAGCCAGGGCCATGAAGCCGACGACCATCCATTCCACTTCAACATAGTTGCAGGCCACGATGCTGCTGGAAACCAGCAGGCCGGCGATGATCGGCGCTTTGCGCGCGAAGGTCAGCGAATGGCCTTTGCGCAGCAGGTAATCGGAAATCACCCCGCCAAGTACGCCGCCGATAAAGCCGCAGATTGCCGGCAACGAGGCGATGAAACCGGCCTTGAGAATGGTCATGCCACGCTCTTGCACCAGATACACCGGGAACCAGGTCAGGAAGAAATAAGTGATGCCGTTAATGCAGTATTGGCCGAGGTACACGCCAAGCATCATGCGGTTGGTCAGCAACTGACGAATGTAATCCCATTTCGGACCGTCGGACTTTTTGCCCTTCTGATCCATGTCGACCATGCCGCCGTTTTCAGCGATGTGTTTGAACTCGGCTTCGTTGATACGCGGGTGTTCACGCGGGCTGTAGATCACTTTCAGCCAGACCAGCGAGAAGATGATCCCGAGAATACCCATGACGATGAACACGTGCTCCCAACCGAAGGAGTACACGATCCAGCCCATCAGCGGTGCGAACAACACGGTGGCAAAGTATTGCGCCGAGTTGAAGATCGCCGAAGCGGTGCCGCGCTCTGCGGTCGGGAACCACGCCGCGACGATGCGCGCGTTGCCGGGGAAGGATGGCGCTTCGGCCAGACCAACCAGGAAGCGCAGCATGAACAGCGCAACGATGGCCGTGGACATGCCGAATTCACCGACAAAGCCTTGCAGCACGGTGAACAGCGACCAGGTGAAAATGCTCAGGGCATAGACTTTTTTCGAGCCGAAGCGATCGAGCAGCCAGCCACCGGGGATTTGCCCGGCCACGTAGGCCCAACCGAATGCGGAGAAGATGTAGCCGAGGGTGACTGCGTCGATGCCCAGATCTTTTTGCAGGCTGGAGCCGGCAATGGCGATCGTGGCACGGTCGGCGTAGTTGATCGTGGTCACCAGAAACAGCATGAGCAAGATCAAATAGCGGACGTGAGTCGGCTTGGACGATTGCATGTAGATGTACTCCCACTGATTATTTTTATGCGCGGGTGAATCTTCTTTGGTGTTTCTGTTGTGGGAGCCGGCTGCCCAGCTCCCACCAGTATTGCGTTAATCAGGAACCGATGTAGCTGGTCTTCACGACCGTGTAGAACTCTTGCGCATAGCGGCCTTGCTCACGTGAGCCATAGGATGAACCCTTACGGCCACCGAACGGAACGTGATAATCGACGCCCGCGGTCGGCAAGTTGACCATCACCATCCCGGCTTGCGAATGACGTTTGAAGTGGTTGGCGTACTTCAGCGAGGTGGTCGCGATACCCGCCGACAAACCGAACTCGGTGTCGTTGGCCATCGCCAGCGCCGCGTCGTAATCGGCCACGCGAACGATGTTGGCCACAGGCCCGAAGATTTCTTCACGGCTGATGCGCATCGACGCTTCGCTGTCGGCAAACAGCGTTGGCGCGAGGAAGTAGCCTTCGGTGTCGCAAGTCACCAGACCTCCGCCGCTGACCAGACGCGCACCTTCGGACTGGCCGATGTCGATGTACTTCATGTCCTGTTCCAGCTGCGCTTGCGAAACCACTGGACCGATGTCGGTGCCGGATTTCAACGCGTGGCCGACCTTGATCGACTTCATGCGCTCGGCCATGGCCTCAACGAATTTATCGTGAATGCCGGCGGTGACGATCAAACGGCTGGAAGCGGTGCAACGCTGGCCGGTGGAGTAGAACGCGCTCTGCACCGACAGCTCGACCGCTTGTTTGAGGTCGGCGTCGTCGAGAATGATCTGCGGATTTTTGCCGCCCATTTCCAGCTGGACTTTGGCTTGGCGCGACACGCAGTTGACCGCGATCTGCCGACCCACACCCACCGAACCGGTGAAGCTGATGCCGTCGACTTTCGGGCTGTTGACCAACGCTTCGCCAACCACACGACCGCTGCCCATCACCAGGTTGAACACGCCGGCCGGGAAGCCTGCGCGGGAGATGATTTCCGCCAGTGCCCAAGCGCAGCCCGGAACCAGATCGGCGGGTTTCAAAACCACGCAGTTGCCGTAGGCCAGGGCCGGGGCAATTTTCCACGCAGGAATGGCGATCGGGAAGTTCCACGGGGTGATCAGACCGACCACGCCCAGCGCTTCGCGGGTCACTTCAACGTTGACGCCCGGACGCACCGACGGCACGTAATCGCCGGACAGACGCAGGCATTCACCGGCAAAGAACTTGAAGATGTTGCCGGCGCGGGTCACTTCGCCGATGGCTTCAGGCAGGGTCTTGCCCTCTTCCCGGGCCAGCAGGGTGCCGAGTTCTTCGCGACGGGCGAGGATTTCCGTGCCGATCTTATCCAGCGAATCGTGGCGAGCCTGAATACCCGAAGTCGAATACGCCGGGAACGCGGCGCGGGCGGCGTCGATGGCGGCATTAACCTGAGTCAGGTCAGCCTTGGCGTAGTCGCCGATGGTGTCGCTCAGCTCGGACGGGTTGATGTTTGCCGAGTAGTCGGCACCGGCAACCCATTCACCGTTGATGTAGTTGTCGTAGCGTTTTGCAGTTGTCACAGGGCAGCCCTCAAAACTAAAAGCCTTTACGCAAAAAGCCGCTGATTACTCAGCGGCCGCGGTTTTGTCGGGTGTTACTGCGCACCTTGCTTGTCGATCAGCGCGGCGAGCATTTCGTACTCTTCGCCGGTCAGGTCGGTCAGCGGTGCACGTACAGGACCTGCGTCATAGCCGGCGATTTTTGCGCCTGCCTTGACGATGCTCACGGCATAACCGGCTTTGCGGTTGCGGATATCCAGGTACGGCAGGAAGAAGTCGTCGATGATCTTGCCAACGGTGGCGTGATCTTCGCGGGCGATCGCGTGGTAGAAGTCCATCGCGGTTTTCGGAATGAAGTTGAACACTGCCGAGGAATAAACCGGCACGCCCAGCGCCTTGTAGGCGGCAGCGTAGACTTCGGCGGTCGGCAGACCACCCAGGTAGCTGAAGCGATCACCGAGGCGGCGACGGATCGACACCATCAACTCGATATCGCCCAGACCATCCTTGTAACCGATCAGGTTCGGGCAGCGCTCGGCCAGACGTTCCAGCAGCGGCGCGGTCAAGCGGCAAACGTTGCGGTTGTAAACGACCACGCCGATGTTGACCGATTTACACACGGCTTCAACGTGAGCGGCAACACCGTCCTGGCTCGCTTCGGTCAGGTAGTGCGGCAGCAGCAACAGACCTTTGGCCCCCAGACGCTCGGCTTCCTGAGCGTATTCGATGGCCTGACGGGTCGAACCGCCGACACCGGCGAGGATCGGCACGCTGGTTTCGCAGGTGTCGACGGCAGTCTTGATGATTTCCGAATATTCGCTGGCGGCCAGGGAGAAGAACTCACCGGTGCCACCGGCGGCGAACAGAGCTGAAGCGCCATACGGAGCCAGCCATTCCAGGCGTTTGATGTAGCCAGCGCGGTTGAAATCGCCCTGCGCGTTGAAATCGGTTACCGGGAAGGACAGCAGGCCGGCAGAGAGGATGGACTTCAGTTCTTGTGGATTCATTATTCGAACACCCTGGTAGCAACGTTTTTTGTGATTGGTCTGTTCAGCCTTCGCTGAAGTTGTAGGTCATCGTACAACTTAAAAGATAACCGTCAACTGCATTTCATCGTTGCAGGTGGTTTTTTGTCGGACAAAATTGTTTAAGTCACAGTCGGGCTGGCCGCAAAGCCCCGGATTTGTTGGGCTTAGGCACTGAAATATCTGGGCAAGATTCGTTTACTGAGCGATGGAGAAACGCCGAGTAAGGTGTGACGACTGCCACGAAGGATCGTGGCAGCCCCTTCGAAGGAGAACGAAATGCTGATGAATTACGCCGCCCCGACCCTTGCGCAACTGTCGTCCCTGCAGCCTGACCAGACCACCCTGCAGCTATCGCTTTTGCCTGAAATTCTGATCGTGCGTGTTCCCGACTCCAGCGACTTCGCGGCGAACTGGAGCGTTTACGCCATTCTCGGCAACGACCCTGAGCAACCCGACTGGACAGGCGAAGAAGTCGACACCGGGACTTGGGACGACGCTGATGACGAGATGGAAAAGCTCACGGGCATCGAACTGCAGATTCCGAAAGAAGCACTGCTGCCCTTTCTGAATACCACCATCGAACTGCGCTACAAGTTTCAGGATGAGTCGAGCATGGAGCCGTATTCAGCGCCGTTGCGGCTGAGAATCGAAGCCTGATGCTGGCCAGGACCGTTCGTCGAAACTGGTATTTCTTACAGGTGCGCTGACGAGATGACGGCTCCTAGATTGAGATTCACCTCTCAGTCCAGGAGCGCAACACCATGAAAGTGACCTACACGCTGAAGAACCCCGTAGGAAAACGGCGGCAGTTCATGTTCGACGGGATTATCTATGCAACGGATATCCTGCAATTTGAAGGGGTCGATCAGCAGTATCGAGTGACCAAAAGGACACTGGTTGTGCCCTTTGAAATCGACGAGCCGATCAGCGATGTGATACTCGACACCGAAGTGTACAAACCTACCTGATTACTTCGGCCTGTTGAACGCTACTCAACCCTGCGCCTGCGCCTCTTCATGGGCATGGCGCAGTCTTTCACGGCTGTTAGTCAAATGCAGACGCATTGCCGCACGCGCCGCATCGGAATCCTGACGGGCAATCGCCTCGTAGATTTCTTCGTGTTCACGGCTCAGGCGATTCATGTAGTGCTGCTGATCATCATGAGCCAGTCGCGCCGAATTCAGCCGCGTACGCGGAATGATGCTGGTGCCCAGGTGGGTCATGATGTCGGTGAAATACCGATTGCCGGTGGAGAGGGCGATTTCCAGGTGGAAGGCGAAGTCCGAGGCGACCGCATCACTGGCGTGGGCAACGCTGTCGTTCAGTGCATCGAGGGCGGCGCGCATGGTTGCCAGTTGTTCGGGGCTGCGACGTTGCGCGGCGAGGCCGGCAGACTCCACTTCGAGGCTGATGCGCAATTCGAGAATGGCCAGCACATCACGCAAGGTGACGACAGTGGCCGGGTCGATACGGAAGCCACTCGGGCTCGGCGTGTCGAGGACAAAGGTGCCGATGCCGTGGCGAGTTTCCACCTGGCCGGCTGCCTGCAAACGGGAAATCGCCTCGCGCACCACCGTGCGGCTGACGCCATGGGCCTCCATGATCGCCGACTCGGTCGGCAGTTTGTCACCGCGCTTGAGCAATCCGTCGCGGATCTGCTCGCTCAGCACCGTCACCAGTTCCTGGGCCAGGCTGCGGCGCTTGCGCGGAAGGCGCGGGGTGTCGATCAGGTTTTCCATGGTCTGCATCTTGTCTCGAAAATTCGGCTTGTGGGCATCATAGCTCAAGCGGGTTGTACGATCACTGGCCGGATCACATTGGCTTCTTGTAGGGATCAGAGGTGATCAGGCCGTCACGCTCTGCTCCACCAAATGGCCGCTATCAATCCGCACATGCCGTGGATGGAAACGTTTCAAGCTGCTGCGATGGCCGACGCTGACAATGCTCAGCCCCGGCAACTGATCGATCAACGCCTGATACAGCGTCGCTTCGTCTTCCTCATCCATCGCCGACGTGGCTTCGTCCATATACAACCACTGCGGCGCGTAAAGCATGGCGCGGGCGAAGGCCAGTCGTTGCTGTTCGCCCGGCGAGAGCATGCGTTGCCAGTGATTGGCCTCGTCCAGTCGCGCGACCAGATGCGGCAAGCGGCAGGTTTCCAGCACGTGTGCATAACGTTCCGGCGCGTAGGTGTCACCCGGCTGTGGATAACTCAGCGCCTCGCGCAGGGTGCCGATCGGCAGATACGGTTTCTGCGGCAGGAACAAATAGCGCGCTGCCGGCAGACGAATGTTGCCGTGCCCCGCCGGCCACAGATGTCCCATCGCCCGTAGCAGCGTCGACTTGCCGCTGCCGGAACGCCCGCTGAGCATCACTCGCTCACCCGGTTCGACGGTCATGTCGGCGCTGGTCAGCAGATGACGACCGTCGGCCAGATCCAGTCCGAGGTTGCGCACCTTGAGTTCGCTGCCTTGATTCTGCACATCGATGGCCGGTGCGCGTTCTTCGTTGTCGGTCATGGCCTGGCGGAAACTCAGCAAACGATCACAGGTGGCGCGCCAGGACGCGAGGCTCTGGTACGCACTGATAAACCAGCTGAAGCTTTCCTGGACGTTGCCGAATGCCGAGCTGATCTGCATCAGTTCACCCAGCTCGATCTTGCCGGCGAGGTAACGCGGCGAGGCCACGATAAACGGAAAGATAATCGCCGCCTGGCTGTAACCGGCGGTGAAGAAGGTCAGGCGTTTGGACACTTTCATGATGTCCCAGAAGTTGTGCCAGACATTGCTGAAGCGGGCGTTCAAGCGACGATTTTCGTTCGGCTCGCCGTTGTACAACGCGATGCTCTCGGCATTTTCGCGAATCCGTATCATCGAAAATCGCAGGTCGGCTTCAAAGCGTTGTTGTTGATTGTTCAGGCCAATAAGGCGACGACCGATCAAATGCGTCAGCCAGCTACCGACCACCGCGTAAACCAGTACGCACCAGAACATATAGCCGGGAATGGTGATGCCATAGACATCGATGCTGCCCGACACGCCCCAGAGAATGATCGAGAACGACACCAGGCTGACAATATTGCGCAGCAGGCCGATCCCGAGCTCAAGGGTGTTGGAGGTGAAGTTATTGAGGTCTTCGGAAATCCGCTGGTCCGGGTTATCGGTGTAACCGCCCTGCTCCAGCTGGTAGTAATTCTTGTCGGCAAGCCAACGGGAAAAATGCTTTTCGGTGAGCCACGCCCGCCAGCGAATCGTCAGCATCTGAGTCAGGTAAAGCCGATACACCGCACCGATGATCGCCACGGCCGCAATGCCGCAAAAATACAGAATCAAGCGCCAGAACGCCGCTTCATCCTTCTTTTGCAACGCGTTGTAGAAATCCTTGTACCAGGTGTTGAACCACACCGAGATACCCACGCTCAGCAGCGAGAGTGCGATCACTGCAATCAGCAGCGTCCAGGCCTTGCCCTTCTCTTCGCTGCGCCAATAAGGCGTGATGATTCCCCACACCTTGCGAAAAAACTGCCCGCGCACAGCATCGTTGACCGCGGAATATTCAGCGTTCTGATTCATGGATAAGGCTCGATATAGAAAAGAACAGACACGCACCGATCATAGTAGATCGGTGCGTTTTATCGCGAGGGTTGCCGATAGTCGTTCAGCGCAGGTTCAGCGACGAACCGGACGCTTCTGCAGTTTGCGCTGCAGGGTGCGGCGGTGCATGCCCAGGGCGCGGGCAGTGGCGGAGATGTTGCCTTCGTGTTCGGTCAGCACACGCTGGATGTGCTCCCACTGCAGGCGATCGACCGACATCGGGTTTTCCGGCACCAGACTGTCGAGGTCAGCGTGCTCGGACAGCAGCGCCGCCAGCACGTCGTCGGCATCGGCTGGCTTGCACAGGTAATTGCAGGCGCCGCGCTTGATCGCTTCGACCGCCGTGGCAATGCTCGAGTAACCGGTGAGGATCACGACGCGCATTTCCGGGTCCAGTTCCAGCAGTTTGGGCAGCAGCACCAGACCGGAATCGCCGTCCATTTTCAGGTCGAGCGCGGCATAGTCCGGCAGATCGGCCTGGGCGATGGTCAGGCCTTCTTCGGCGGAGCCGGCGGTGCTGACGCGAAAGCCACGACGGGCCATGGCGCGGGCCATGACTCGGGTGAAGGTCGCGTCGTCGTCGACCAGCAGCAAATGCGGCAGTTCTTCGCCTTCGACTTGGATTTCGTCACTCATGTTGGTCTCCTCGGGCGCCGTGGGGCAGGCGCAGCTCGGTGAGCGTGCCGCCTTCCTCATGACTATAGAGTTTCACTGAGCCGCCGGCGCGTGTCACGCTGGCTTTGCTCAAAAACAGGCCCAGGCCGAAACCTTTGCCCTTGGTGGTAAAAAACGGTTTGCCGATCTGCTCGGCAATGGCCAGTGGCACACCGGCGCCGTGGTCACGAATACTGATGGTCAGGTTCTCGGCGTCCCAGTCGAGGGTCACTTTGAGATTTTCCGGGCAGGCATCGGCGGCGTTGTTGAGCAGATTCAACAGCGCCTGCGTCAGGTCCGGCGGCGGCGCCATACGCGGCACGGTGCCCTGGCCGAGGCGATGGAACCGATAACTGGCTTCCGGTCGCATCAGGTGCCAACGGTTCAACGCTTCGTCGAGCCACACCGTGACGTCCTGCATCTCAACGGCCAGACGCCGATTGGCTTCGGCAGCGCGCACCAGTTGCTGCAAGGTTTCCTTGCACAGTTTGACCTGATCCTGCAGCACTTTCAGATCGTCCTGCAGCATCGGATCGGGATGATCCTGCTGCATTTCCTTGAGCAGCACGCTCATGGTCGCCAGCGGCGTGCCGAGTTCATGGGCGGCGCCAGCGGCTTGCGTGGCGACGGCCAACAACTGCTGATCGCGCAGGCCTTCTTCACGGCGAATCGCCCGCAACTCTTCTTGGCGGCGCAGCTCTTCAGCCATGCGTGCCGCGAAGAACGTGATCACCGCAGCGGCCAACGCGAAGCTCAGCCACATGCCGTAGATCTGCAGGTTTTCGCGAGCCACCGGTAGGGTTTCCAGCGGATAGAAGCGCGTCAGCATCACCGTGTACAGCGCCAGCGCGATGCCGGACAGGATCACTGAATAGCGCCACGGCAGCGTCACCGCAGCGATCGTCAGCGGCACCAGATAATAGGAAACGAACGGGTTGGTCGAGCCGCCGGAGAAATACAGCAGCGCGCTGTGGATCACCAGATCACAGGCCAATTGCAGCGCATATTCAAGCTCGGTCACCGGCCACGATGTGCGCAAACGGACGGCGGTGAACACGCAGAGCAGCGTCGAGCAGCCAAGGGTCATCGCCAGTTGCACCCACGGCAATGGCAACAATTGCAGCCAGTAGGCCAGGCCCACGGAACCAGCCTGCGCGGCGAGCACCAGCGTGCGGATGAATGTCAGCCGCCAGAGATTCTGGCGAGTGGCGGAAGTCAGTTGTACGGGGGCGAGCATGAGCTCTCCTGATGAGCGCTCCAGGCGGATCGCACGGAGTATAACCAAGCCACGCGCCCGAGAGGCGAAAGTGCGGCAAACGACCACACCGCAAAAGCTGCAAGTTTCGAGCTGCAAGCGGCAAGTAAAAGCTTTTGGCTTGCAGCTTGAGGCTTGCAACTTGAAGCTGCTTTCTGGAGTCTGATGGTTTCACGCAGGCCCCCGAACCATCACCTGCGTCCTCATCAAGGAGCTTTCATGCACACATTTCGCCGCAGCGCCGCCCTTCTCGCCCTGACCGTCGGCAGCGTCGCCAGCCTTCCGGCCCTGGCCGCCGATGAGCTGCACTACAACCAGATTTCCCTGCGCGCCGAAGTCAGCACGGAAGTCGCCCGCGACCTGATGATCGTCACCCTTTACACCGAAGAACAAAACACTGACCCGGCCAAGCTCGCTGCCGACGTCAGCACCACCATGAACAAGGCACTGGCCCAGGCCAAGCAAGTCAAAGACATCACCCTGCGCCAGGGCAGCCGCAACAGCTACCCGATCTACGACACCAAAGGCCAGAAGATCACTGGCTGGCGCGAGCGCGCTGAACTGCGCCTGGAAAGCTCCGACTTCGCCGCCCTGTCCAAGCTCACTGGCGAATTGCTCGGCGACCTGAAAATGGGTGGCATGGACTTCGCCATCGCCGACCCGACCCGCAAATCCAGCGAAGACAAGCTGCTGAAAGAAGCCGTCACTGCCTTCAAGACCCGCGCCCAACTGGCCACCGACGCACTGGGCGGCAAGGGCTACAAAATCGTCAACCTGAACCTCAACAGCAACGGTTATCCACAACCGTACCTGCGCGCACCGATGATGATGAAAGCGGCGGCGATGGACTCGGCACCGGTGACCCCGGAAGTAGAAGCCGGCACCAGCCAGGTCAGCATGACGGCCGATGGTTCGATTGAAGTGTTAATGCAGTGATGTGTTTGAAATGAAAAACCGGCGATCAGAAATGATCGCCGGTTTTTTTTGCGTCTCGATTTTTCTTCAACTCGGTTCGAGCGCCAATCAACCGTTCGTCTGAACTGTAATTTCTGACAGTGGCTGACCAATCCACTTTGAGAACTAATAAGACCCGTCCAATACCGGGCCCTTAAACGCCCACTGCTTGGCGCTTCTCATCATTCAAAGGATTAAATCATGACAACGCAATCGATTGGATTTCCAGCCCCCGCACTGCCACAAGCAGAAGGGGGCGTCATCTACCTCAGTAAAATAAAGGACAACGTCCAAGCAAGCGTTCCTCAGTATTCGGGCGTTAGCGCACACGATAAAATTGCGCTCACGATCGACATCGACCGTACAAACGTTTTCCTTGAGGAAAAGACCGTTTCTGAACCCCATCCCGAAAAAGCCTTCGAGTTTTCAATTCCGAAGAAGGTTTTTGAACAGATTCTCGCATCAGGTAAAGAAGCCGAAGTGTATTACGTGGTGCGGTTTCCTATGGAGATGCGTCCTGTCGTGTCGCAGAAAGCTCTCACAACCGTCAAAAAGTGAAGACGCTTAACGACCCAGCGAACGCTGTCATCGCCAGTAGCTGCTACTGGCGATAACCCGCAGACCATGGTTGACCTCATGGCATAGGTCTGTCGGCAAATCGAGTGAATCCCTTCATCAAACAACACTCAGATATACCGAGATAGGCACCTCCCCAACAAAAACGATATTTCCGAACTCCTCCAGATCCCCGCTAACCTCCACCAACTACTACCTCCAAATCCCACGGGGACTCCATGGAAAGTTTCACCCTCAAACCACTATTAATCACCCTCGCACTAACAGCCATAGCCCCGCTAGCAAACGCCGCCACCACCCTGGTCTACTGCTCCGAAGCCAGCCCCGCCGGCTTCGATCCCAGCCAATACACCAGCGGCACCGACTTCGACGCCTCCGCCGAAACCGTCTTCAACCGCCTCACCCAATTCCAGCGCGGCGGCACC
The DNA here is from genome assembly GCF_050586545.1 of Pseudomonas sp. WC2. Taxonomy (NCBI): domain Bacteria; kingdom Pseudomonadati; phylum Pseudomonadota; class Gammaproteobacteria; order Pseudomonadales; family Pseudomonadaceae; genus Pseudomonas; species Pseudomonas sp. WC2. Next base: position 257,678 of record NZ_JBOBDR010000007.1, read on the forward strand.
GACATCGAACCCGGCCTGGCGACAAAATGGGACATCTCCCCGGATGGCCTGCAATACACTTTCCACCTGCGCCAAGGCGTGAAATTCCACACCACCGACTACTTCAAACCCACCCGCGACTTCAACGCCGACGACGTGCTCTTCACCTTCCAGCGCCTGCTTGACCCGGATAACGCCTTCCGCAAAGCCTACCCCGCCGAGTCCCCGTACTTCACCGACATGGGCCTGAATACCACGATCAAATCGGTAGAGAAACTCGACGAGCAGACCGTGCGCTTCAACCTCAACAACGTTGACGCTGCCTTCGTGCAAAACCTCGCCATGAGCTTCGCCTCGGTGCAATCAGCCGAATACGCCACGCAACTGTTGAAGGAAGGCAAAGCCGCGGACCTCAACCAGAAACCGATCGGCACCGGCCCGTTCGTGTTCAAGCGTTACCAGAAGGACTCGCAGATCCGCTACGCCGCCAATACGGCCTACTGGAAACCCGAGGACGTGAAGATCGACAACCTGATTTTCTCGATCACCCCCGACGCCGCCGTGCGCCTGCAAAAACTCAAGGCCGGCGAATGCCAGGTCAGCGGTTATCCGCGTCCCGCCGACATCGAGGTCATGGAAAAAGACCCGAACCTGCGCGTGCTCAAGCAAGCCGGTTTCAACCTCGGTTTCCTTGCCTACAACACCACTCACGCGCCACTGGATCAGCTCAAGGTGCGTCAGGCGCTGGACATGGCCATCGACAAACCGGCGATCATCAAAGCCGTCTACCAAAGCGCTGGGCAGTTGGCGCAAAACGCTTTGCCGCCCGCGCAATGGTCGTATGACGCGAACATCAAAGATGCGCCTTACGACCCGACCAAAGCGCGGGCGCTACTCAAGGAAGCCGGGGTTGCACCGGGTACAACCATCAATCTCTGGGCGATGACAGTGCAGCGTGCTTCGAACCCGAATGCCCGAATGTCGGCGCAGATGATCCAGCAGGATTGGGACAAAGTCGGCATCAAGGCCAACATCGTCAGCTATGAGTGGGGCGAGTACATCAAGCGCGCGAAAAATGGCGAACACGACGCGATGATCTATGGTTGGACCGGTGACAACGGTGACCCGGACAACTGGCTTGGCGTGCTCTACAGCTGCGCGGCCGTCAAGGGCAGCAACTACGCCAAATGGTGCGATCCGGCCTACGACAAACTGGTGCAGCAGGCCAAGGTGTCCACGGACAAAGCACAACGGGTAAAACTGTATCAACAGGCGCAACTGATCCTTAAACAGCAGGTGCCGATTACGCCGATTGCCAACTCCACGGTGTTCCAGCCACTGCGCAAGGAGGTCACTGACTTCCGCATCAGCCCGTTCGGTCTAACCCCGTTCTATGGCGTGGGTATAAATAAGTAACACCAAGCCCCAAGGCGGCGCGCACAACGTGACCGGCGCACCGTTTTGGGGCTTCAATTGCACCGTAAAAACCGCCCGCAAACGGTCAAATGCGTCAGAAGTTATACAGATGCGACATTAAGGTACGTTCGTGCCACGGTTTAACGCTCACTCACACTCTGGATCTTGCAATGGGTATGGCCCCTGCATAAGTATCCGCAGGCACGACTCACGAGGTCGTACCTCACAACTAAAAAATGACAACAAATCATGAGGCCAACATGCTTAAACACGCGGTCATTCCGTTTTTAGTCGGCGCAGGCTTGTTAGCCTCCGCACCTTTCGCATCCGCTGCGACTAACCTGGTGTTCTGCTCCGAAGGCAGCCCGGCCGGTTTCGACCCAGGCCAGTACACCACCGGAACCGACTTCGACGCCTCAGCCGAAACCATGTTCAACCGTCTGACCCAGTTCGAGCGCGGCGGCACCGCCGTGATTCCTGGTCTGGCGACCAAGTGGGACATTTCCGATGATGGCCTGACTTACACCTTCCACCTGCGTGAAGGCGTCAAGTTCCACACCACCCCGTATTTCAAGCCGACTCGTGAATTCAACGCCGACGACGTGCTGTTCACCTTTAATCGCATGATTAACAAGGATGACCCGTTCCGTAAGGCGTACCCGACCGAATTCCCGTACTTCACCGACATGGGGATGGACACCAACATCACCAAGATCGACAAAGTCGACGACCACACCGTCAAGTTCACCCTGAAAGAAGTCGACGCCGCGTTCATCCAGAACATGGCCATGAGCTTCGCCTCCGTGCAGTCCGCTGAATACGCGGCCCAACTGCTCAAGGACGGCAAGCCTGCCGACATCAACCAGAAGCCGATCGGCACTGGTCCGTTCGTGTTCAAGAGCTACCAGAAAGATTCCAACATCCGTTACACCGGCAACAAGGATTACTGGAAGCCTGAAGACGTGAAGATCGACAACCTGATCTTCGCCATCACCACCGACCCGTCGGTGCGTATTCAGAAGCTGAAAAAGAACGAGTGCCAGGTCACCCTGTTCCCGCGTCCGGCCGACCTGAAGGCGCTGAAAGAAGACAAAGCCCTGAAGATGCCTGACCAGGCCGGTTTCAACCTGGGTTACATCGCCTACAACGTGATGGACAAGGTCAAGGGCAGCAACGAGGCCAACCCGCTGGCTGACCTGCGCGTCCGTCAGGCGCTGGACATGGCCGTGAACAAGCCGCAGATCATCGATTCGGTTTACCAGGGCGCTGGCCAACTGGCCGTTAACGCCATGCCGCCGACCCAGTGGTCTTACGACACCACCATCAAAGATGCCAAGTACGATCCTGAGAAAGCCAAACAGCTGCTCAAGGAAGCCGGCGTCAAGGAAGGTACCGAGATCGTTCTGTGGGCGATGCCGGTTCAGCGTCCGTACAACCCGAACGCCAAACTGATGGCCGAAATGCTCCAGTCCGACTGGGCCAAGATCGGCTTGAAAGTGAAGATCACCAGCTACGAGTGGGGCGAGTACATCAAGCGCTCCAAAGGTGGCGAGAACCAGGCCATGATCATTGGCTGGAGCGGTGACAATGGTGACCCGGACAACTGGCTGAACGTGCTGTTCGGCTGCGACTCGCTCAGCGGCAACAACTTCTCCAAGTGGTGCGACAAGAAGTTCGACGGCCTCGTTAAAGAAGCCAAGCGCACGACCGACCAAGGTAAGCGCACCGAACTGTACAAAGAGGCACAGCACGTCCTCAAAGATGCAGTCCCTATGACACCTATCGCTCACTCGACGGTGTACCAACCCATGCGCGCCAACGTGCAGGATTTCAAGATCAGCCCATTCGGCTTGAACTCCTTCTACGGCGTCAGCGTCAGCAAATAAAGCACTGCGGCGGCAACGTTTTGAACGTTGCCGCCGCTTTGTCTTGCCGGGAAGTTAGGAATTTTCTTACATCCAGTTCCGCAGTGGATTACTGCTGAGGAATAGGACGCGTCGACTTTTCCTACGATGTTTAAGGCAATTACGCATTTACTGCCAGACCAGCGGCCACTACCGTCGGTTCTGACCAGTTTCTGCGTGGGCCCCCGGTTTGCCTGCGTACTGGATTGAGCTCTATGCGCCGCCCCTTCTCTGGATGAGACCGTGGCGCATTGAACAACACTAAAAAAAGAGGGAGCGTCATGCGCCATACCTTGGTTTTTTCCGCATTGCTGGGCGCCGGCCTGTTGGCCGCTTCGTCCGCGAGTTTCGCCGCCAGCAAAAGCCTGGTGTTCTGCTCCGAAGGCAGCCCGGCGGGTTTCGATACTGCGCAGTACACGACAGCGACCGATAACGACGCCGCCGAACCGCTCTACAACCGTCTGGTCGAGTTCGAAAAGGGCGAGACCAATGTCGTACCCGGTCTGGCCACTCAGTGGGATATTTCCGAGGATGGTCTCAAGTACACCTTTCACCTGCGTGAAGGTGTGAAATTTCATACAACGCCGTATTTCAAGCCGACCCGCGATTTCAACGCCGACGACGTGTTGTTTACGTTTAACCGCATGCTTGATGCCCAGCAGCCATTCCGTAAGGCTTATCCAACAGAGTTCCCGTATTTCAACGGGATGAGCCTTAACAAGAACATCGCCAAGGTCGAGAAGACCGGGCCACTGACCGTGGAATTCACGCTCAACAGCGTCGACGCCGCGTTCATTCAGAACATCGCCATGAGCTTCGCCGCGATTCTGTCCGCCGAATACGCCGACAAACTGCTGGCCGATGGCAAACCGAGCGACATCAATCAGAAGCCGATCGGCACCGGGCCGTTCGTGTTCAAGAGCTATCAGAAAGACTCGAACATCCGTTACACGGGCAATAAACACTACTGGGATCCGAGCCGGGTCAAACTCGACAACCTGATTTTCGCGATCAACACCGACGCCTCGGTTCGCGTGCAGAAGCTCAAGGCCAATGAGTGCCAGATCACCCTGCATCCGCGCCCGGCCGATGTTGAAGCGTTGAAAAACGACCCAAAACTGCAACTGATCTCCAAGCCAGGCTTCAACCTCGGCTACATCGCCTACAACGTGCGCCACAAGCCATTCGACCAGCTCGAAGTGCGCCAAGCGCTGGACATGGCGGTGAATAAACAAGGGATTCTCAACGCTGTTTATCAAGGTGCCGGTCAACTGGCGGTCAACGCCATGCCGCCGACCCAATGGTCTTACGACGACACTATCAAGGACGCCGCCTACGACCCGGAAAAAGCCAAAGAACTGCTCAAGGCTGCCGGCGTCAAGGAAGGCACCGAGATCACGTTGTGGGCGATGCCGGTACAGCGTCCGTACAACCCGAACGCCAAGCTGATGGCCGAAATGCTCCAGGCCGACTGGGCCAAGATTGGCCTGAAAGTGAAGATCGTCAGCTATGAATGGGGCGAGTACATCAAGCGCACCAAAAATGGCGAGCACGACATCAGCCTGATCGGCTGGACCGGTGATAACGGTGACCCGGACAACTGGCTGGGCACGCTGTACAGCTGCGATGCTATCGGCGGCAACAACTACTCCATGTGGTGCGATCCGGCTTACGACAAGCTGATCAAAGAGGCCAAGGTCGTCACCGACCGTGACCAGCGCACCGCGCTTTATAAACAGGCTCAGCAGTTGCTTAAACAGCAAGTGCCGATCACGCCTGTCGCCCACTCGACGGTCAACCAACCGTTAAGCACGAAAATCGAAGGGTTCAAAGTCAGCCCGTTCGGTCGCAACGTGTTCTCGGGTGTCAGTATCGATTAAACCAACCGATTAGCCGCAACGCTGAGGGGCGCTGTCTAGCCCCTCACGCAAGCGCTTTGCCGAAATTCGCCAAAACGGCCTTTTGCAAACGTTTGCGATGTGTGAATGAGTTCTAAACCAATAACCGGCATACCAAAAAAAGCCGGCATAAAAAGAAAGTAAAGGAGCTTCACCCATGAAACTGAGCAGCACCGCGATACTGGCCTTGGCCATCAGCAGCATCACCGCCACGGCTTACGCGGAAACCCAGAGCCAGGCGTTCACCCCGGTGTCCGTCAACGAGAAAAGTGCCCAGGCCGAAGCCACTGGTTTCCTCGAAGGGCAATCGATCAGCGGTTCGACCCGTAACTGGTACGCCAACGAGCAACTCAAGCGTGGCGGCAAGTTCGCTTACCGCAAGAACGGTCAATCGGCTGAAACCGATCGCCGCATCAACTGGGTGCAAGGCACGATCATCAAGTACAACTCGGGCTTCACCGAAGGTACTGTCGGCTTCAGCACCGAAGTGGCTGCGTACAACGCCATCGCGCTGGAGCGTGATCGCGAGAACCTCGCTTCCAACAACGGCGGCGCACCGGGCACCCGTCCAGGCGCGGGCAACAACCGTACCCTGACCCGCGAGGGCGGTGACGCTGTCGGTCAATGGAGCAAACTGGGCCTGGCCAACGTCAAGGCGCGTATCTCCAACACCACCCTGACCGCCGGCCGCATGAACTTCAGCAGCCCGCAAGTCGATGTGATCGGCAACCGTCCGCTGCCATCGAGCTTCGAAGGTATCGCGATCCACAGCGAAGAACTGAACAACCTGTCCTTCGACCTGGCCACTTTCGATCGCGTCTCCCCACGTACCGAAGAAAGCCTCAGCAAGTTCCGCTCCGAATACGGCAGCATCGATGCTGAAGCCGACCACGTGAACACCGCCGGTATCTCGTACCAGCCGTTCGCCAGCCTGACCACCAGCCTGTGGGGCACTCAGGCTGAAGACCTGTGGAACCAGTACTACTTCGGCGCCACCCACGTACTGGGCGATAGCTCCGTACTGAGCCTGACCACCGGCCTGAACTACTACAAAACCGTCGACGAAGGCAAAAAGCTGCTGGGCGACATCGACAACGATACCTACTCGCTGTCGTTCGGCCTGACTCACCTGGCCCACACCCTGACCTTCTCGTATCAGGAAGTGAACGGTAACGAGTACTTCGACTACCTGCACGAAACCAACGGTATCTACCTGGCCAACTCCCTGCTCTCGGACTTCAACGGCCCGAACGAGAAATCCTTCCAGATTTCCTACGGCATCAACATGGCCGAATACGGCGTACCGGGCCTGAAGTTCAACATCTACCAGGCACGCGGCTGGGGCATCGACGGCACTCACTACAAGGGTGGCGGCTACGATGGCGTGCAGGCGATGGACGGCGAGCACCACTATGAATACGGCGTCGGCGCGACCTATGCCGTACAAAGCGGCCCGCTCAAGGCGACCACCATTCGTGGCACCTATACCACGCACCGCGCCAGCGAAAACCAGGCTGACGGCAGCATCAACGAGTTCCGTCTCGTGACCACGATTCCGTTCAACATCCTGTAAAAACGCCAGCCGACGGCTGACTCATGATGAGTCGGCCGTTCGGCTTTTTGTCTTCAACCGATTGCAGAGGGTTATCGATGAAAATGCTTCCCCTACGTGCGGCCATCGCGGCTGCGTTGCTGAGTGTCGCTGTCGGCGTCTCGGCCAAACCCTTGGTGGTCTGCACCGAAGCCAGCCCGGAAGGCTTCGATATGGTTCAGTACACAACTGCAGTCACTGCCGATGCGGTGGCCGAAACCATCTTCAATCGCCTGGCCGACTTCAAGCCTGGCACCACTGAAGTGATCCCGGCGCTCGCCGACTCCTGGGACATCAGCGACGATGGCCTGACCTACACGTTCCACTTGCGCAAAGGCGTCAAGTTTCACACCACCGAATACTTCAAGCCGACCCGCGACATGAACGCCGACGACGTGGTCTGGAGCTTCCAGCGTCAGCTGGACCCGAATCACCCGTGGCACAAACTGTCGAGCGTGGGCTTCCCGTACTTTGAAAGCATGGGCTTCAAAGAACTGCTCAAAAGCGTAGAAAAAGTTGACGACAACACCGTCAAGTTCACTCTGACCCGTCGCGAAGCGCCGTTCCTGGCCGACATCGCGATGGCGTTCTCCTCGATCTACCCGGCCGAATACGCCGACCAGTTGCTCAAGGCCAACAAGACCGGCGATCTCAACAACAAACCGGTCGGCACCGGCCCGTTCATCTTCCAGCGCTACGCCAAAGATGCTCAGGTGCGCTTCAAGGCCAACCCGGACTATTTCCGTGGCAAGCCGCCGGCCGACGCGTTGATCCTGGCCATCGCCACCGACAACAACGTGCGCCTGCAGAAGCTCAAGGCCAACGAGTGCCAGATCGCGCTGTATCCGAAACCGGATGACATCCCGAGCATCAAGAAAGACAGCAACCTGAAAGTCGACGAACTGGACGCGATGACCGTCTCGTACATCGCCATGAACACCCAGCACAAATACATGAGCGACGTGCGCGTGCGTAAGGCCATCGACATCGCCTTCGACAAGGAAGCCTATGTCAACGCCCTGTTCGGCAAAGGCAACGCCTCCGTGGCGGTCAACCCGTACCCACCGACCCTGCTCGGTTACAACCACGACCTGAAAAACCCGCCACGTGACCTCGATAAGGCCCGCGCCTTGCTCAAGGAAGCCGGGGTTCCGGACGGCACCGTGTTTACCCTGTTTACCCGTAACGGCGGCGGTCCGACCAACCCGAACCCGATGCTCGGCGCGCAAATGATGCAGGCTGACCTGGCGAAAGTCGGGATCAAGATCGACATCCGCGTGATGGAATGGGGTGAAATGCTTAAACGCGCCAAGGCCGGCGAGCACGACATGGTTTCGGCCGGATGGGCGGGCGACAACGGCGACCCGGATAACTTCCTGACGCCTATGCTCAGTTGTGAAGCAGCCAAGAACGGCGAAAACTATGCTCGCTGGTGCAACGAGAAATTCCAGGGACTGCTGGATGAAGCACGGGCTAAAGTAGATCCGGCCGAACGCGCCGCGCTCTACGAACAGGCTCAAGTACTGTTTAATCAGGACCAGCCATGGATCAGCATGGCCCACACCAGGATGTTTACCGCAATGCGCAACAATGTAGAGGGTTATCACATCAGCCCTCTCACCACTAATAACTTCGCCACTACCCAGGTGAAGTAGATAAGAAACTCCCGGCGTCCCTGACCCCAGGGACGCCGGGCACGCCTAACCGGCTGATGAGGTACCACACAAGATGTTTAGTTTTATTGCCCGCCGACTGGGGTTGTTGATCCCCACGTTTTTCGGCATCACCTTGCTGACTTTCGCGTTGATTCGCATGATTCCGGGCGACCCCGTGGAAGTGATGATGGGCGAACGTCGGGTCGACCCCGAAATGCACGCTCAGGCAATGGAACGCCTAGGTCTGAACAAACCGTTGTATGCCCAGTATCTGGACTACATCGGCAAACTGGCTCAAGGCGATCTCGGCGAATCCCTGCGCACGCGTGAAAGCGTGTGGACCGAGTTCACCTCCCTGTTCCCGGCGACCCTGGAATTGTCCATGGCCGCCCTGCTGTTCGCCGGCATTCTCGGGCTTCTGGCCGGGGTGATCGCGGCACTCAAGCGAGGATCCCTGTTCGACCACGGGGTGATGGGCATCTCCCTGGCGGGGTATTCGATGCCGATCTTCTGGTGGGGCCTGATCCTGATCATGTTCTTCTCGGTGAGCCTCGGCTGGACTCCGGTTTCCGGACGGATCGACCTGCTCTACGACATCGAGCCGCGCACCGGTTTCATGCTGATCGACACGCTGCTGGCCGATGACATGGGCGCGTTCCTCGATGCCCTGCATCACCTGATCCTGCCGGCCATCGTGCTCGGTACCATTCCGCTGGCGGTGATCGCGCGGATGACCCGTTCGTCGATGCTCGAAGTGCTGCGCGAAGACTACATCCGCACCGCCAAGGCCAAAGGCCTGTCGCCGTCGCGGGTGGTGTTCGTCCACGGTCTGCGTAACGCGCTGATTCCGGTACTCACCGTAGTCGGTCTGCAAGTCGGCACCTTGCTGGCTGGCGCAGTTCTGACCGAAACCATTTTCTCCTGGCCCGGCATCGGTAAATGGCTGATCGAAGCCATCGGCGCCCGGGACTACCCGGTTGTGCAAAACGGCATCCTGTTAATCGCCTGCCTGGTGATTCTGGTCAACTTCGTAGTGGACATCCTCTACGGCTTTGCCAACCCACGCATCCGTCATCAGCGCTGAGGTCCAATTCAATGAGCACTCCAACTTCCTCAGTAGCAACGTCCGCCACCAACGCGGACCAAAGCCTGCTGTACCCGTCTCCGTACAAAGAATTCTGGCAAGCCTTCTCCAAGAACAAAGGCGCGGTTGCCGGGCTGCTGTTCATGTTGCTGGTGGTTTTCTGCGCGCTGTTCGCGCCGTGGGTCGCCCCGCACAACCCGAGCGAGCAATACCGCGATTTCCTGCTGACGCCACCGGCGTGGCTGGAAGGCGGGCAAATGCAATTCCTGCTCGGCACCGATGAACTCGGTCGAGACCTGCTGTCGCGTCTGATCCAGGGCTCGCGCCTGTCGCTGCTGATCGGCTTGTCGTCGGTGGTGATGTCGCTGATTCCGGGGATCCTGCTCGGTCTGTTCGCCGGTTTCTTCCCGAAGATGATCGGCCCGACCATCATGCGTCTGATGGACATCATGCTGGCCCTGCCGTCGCTGCTGCTGGCTGTGGCGATCGTCGCCATCCTCGGCCCTGGCCTGATCAACACCGTGATCGCCATCGCTGTGGTTTCGCTGCCGTCCTACGTGCGTCTGACCCGTGCCGCCGTGATGGGCGAACTGAACCGCGACTACGTGACCGCCGCGCGCCTTGCCGGTGCCGGTCTGCCGCGCTTGATGTTCATCACCGTGCTGCCGAACTGCATGGCGCCGCTGATCGTTCAGGCGACCCTGAGCTTCTCCTCGGCGATTCTCGATGCCGCTGCGTTGGGCTTCCTCGGCCTTGGCGTACAACCGCCAACCCCTGAGTGGGGCACCATGCTGGCTTCGGCCCGCGACTACATCGAACGCGCTTGGTGGGTAGTCAGCCTGCCTGGTTTGACCATTTTGCTCAGCGTGCTGGCAATCAACTTGATGGGCGACGGTCTGCGCGATGCGCTGGACCCGAAACTCAAGAACGCCGCCTGAGGAGATTCCCATGTCACTGCTAGAAATCAAGAATCTCAACGTTCGCTTCGGCGACAAAAACGCGACCCCGGTGGTCGATGGCCTCGACCTGAAAGTCGACAAAGGCGAAGTGCTGGCCATCGTGGGCGAGTCGGGTTCGGGTAAATCCGTAACCATGATGGCGCTGATGGGCTTGATCGAGCATCCCGGCATCGTCACCGCCGACTCGCTGAGCTTTGACGGCAAAGACATGCTCAAACTGAGCAACCGACAGCGTCGGCAAATCGTCGGCAAAGACCTGTCGATGGTTTTTCAGGATCCGATGACCGCGCTGAACCCGAGCTACACCGTCGGGTTCCAGATCGAAGAAGTGCTGCGCCTGCACCTGAAAATGTCCGGCAAGCAAGCGCGCAAACGTGCGATCGAACTGCTGGAAAAAGTCGAAATCCCGGGCGCTGCCAGCCGTATGGACGCCTACCCGCACCAACTGTCCGGCGGTATGAGCCAGCGTGTTGCGATCGCCATGGCGATTGCCGGCGAGCCGAAACTGCTGATCGCCGACGAACCGACCACGGCCCTCGACGTGACGATTCAGGCACAGATCATGGATCTGCTGCTGGCGTTGCAGAAAGAACAGAACATGGGCCTGGTGCTGATCACTCACGACCTCGCGGTCGTGGCGGAAACCGCTCAGCGCGTCTGCGTGATGTATGCCGGCCAAGCCGTTGAAGTCGGCCAAGTGCCGCAACTGTTCGACATCCCGGCGCACCCGTACAGCGAAGCGTTGCTCAAGGCGATTCCCGAGCACAGCCTCGGCGCTACCCGTCTGGCTACCCTGCCGGGCATCGTTCCGGGGCGTTACGACCGTCCGCAGGGTTGCCTGCTGTCGCCGCGCTGCCCGTACGTGCAAGACAGCTGCCGCGCGCAGCGTCCAGGTCTTGATCCGAAAGCCCACAGCCTCGCCCGCTGCTTCTACCCGCTGAATCAGGAGGTGGCGTAATGGCCGTCGTACTTACCGCCCGCGACCTGACCCGTCACTACGAAGTGTCCCGTGGCCTGTTCAAGGGCCATGCGACCGTGCGCGCACTGAACGGCGTGTCGTTCGAACTGGAAGCCGGCAAGACCCTCGCCGTTGTCGGCGAGTCGGGCTGTGGCAAATCCACTCTGGCCCGCGCGTTGACGCTGATTGAAGACCCGTCCTCCGGCTCGTTGAAAATCGCCGGCCAGGAAGTGGCTGGCGCCGACAAGGCCCAGCGCAAGCAACTGCGCAAAGACGTGCAGATGGTGTTCCAAAGCCCGTACGCGTCGTTGAACCCACGGCAGAAGGTCGGTGATCAGCTCGGCGAACCGCTGCTGATCAACACCAACCTGTCCGCTGCTGAGCGTCGCGAGAAAGTCCAGGCGATGATGAAGCAGGTCGGTTTGCGTCCAGAGCACTACCAGCGCTATCCGCACATGTTTTCCGGCGGTCAGCGTCAGCGTATCGCTCTGGCTCGGGCGATGATGCTGCAACCGAAAGTGCTGGTGGCGGATGAACCGACGTCGGCGCTCGACGTGTCGATTCAGGCGCAGGTGCTCAACCTGTTCATGGATCTGCAACAAGAGTTCAACACCGCGTACGTGTTCATCTCGCACAACCTCGCGGTTGTGCAGCACGTGGCCGATGACGTGATGGTGATGTACCTCGGTCGCCCGGTAGAAATGGGTCCGAAGAACGACATCTACGAGCGTCCATTGCACCCGTACACCCAGGCGTTGTTGTCGGCGACCCCGACCATTCACCCGGATCCGAACAAGCCGAAAATCAAGATCGTCGGCGAACTGCCCAACCCGCTCAATCCGCCGCCCGGCTGTGCTTTCCACAAGCGCTGCCCGTACGCGACCGAGCGGTGCAGCACCGAAGAGCCGCTGTTGCGCCCGCTCGACAATCGGCAGGTGGCTTGCCACTACGCCGAGCAATTCCTCGACGGCGCGGCGTAGAAACCGCCCTGTAAAAATGTGGGAGCGAGCCTGCTCGCTCCCACAGGGGATGTGAGTTATTCGTGAGTTAACCAAACCCCTTCCACCCCGATTGCGCATCAGTCGAGTCAGAAGGGGTTTTCTTTTGCCTGTGATTTACGTCTGGCTATCGCCTTCGTCGTCCGGATCATCGGAATCCGGCTCGTCGGTGGTCGAGTCGTCGTCATCGGCGCTGCCGCCCTGCCCCTGATCACCCGGCTCGGACTCGGACTTGGCGAGCATCAAGCCGCTGTGCCCGGCTTGTCCGTTGAAGGCCTGGGAATCGTGATCCTCGCACTCGGCCCAGGCCGTCGCGGTGCCGAGGGACAGCATGACCATCACTTTCAACAGCAATAAAACCCGTAGCAACCTGCTTTTCATAACCGACTCCATCCATTTTCAGGTAAGACATGCGTGCCGGACTGGCGCTGTGTGAAATCTAGTTCCGATCAGCCGGGCTTACCAGTTAGGACGCTAACGAGCGGGCAGAAATGCCCTCCGCGCACAGATTGCTTTCGAATAACGTCAATAACCGGATCAGCTAAGGGTGCGGGTGGCTTGCCACGTCAGAGGGATCGACATCAGCAACAGCGCGACACTGGCCAGCCATACGCTGTGCCCGCCGAATTGGCCGTACAAGTGACCGCTGAGCACCGGAGACAGCAGCGCGCTGGCGCTCCAGCTCATGAAGAACAGGCCAAAGTACTGGCCGCTTTTGCCACGCTGGGCAAACTGCATCGCCAGCACATTCAGCGGCGGCATGAACAGCGCCTCGCCCAAGGTCCAGATCACCGTCGACAGGCAGACGAACGCCAATCCCGAACCGAACGGCAACATGCCCAACCCGCAGGCCAGCAACAAACTGCCCGCCACCATTTGCCGCCGGGAACCCCAGCGTTCGCCCCAGTGCGACAGCGGAATCTGCAGGGCGATCACCAGCAGCGCATTGAGCCCGAACTGCCAGCCGATCGCCTCGGTGCTCAACCTATAGTAATCACGCAGATAGTTGCCCAGCGTGCTGTAGACCGTGTCGAACGCAATGCCGAGCACGGCGGTTGCGGCCAGCAGCCAGAGGAAAGGCTTGTCGCGATACGGCATACCCGAGCCATTCACGCCGGTTGCGGGTGTCTCCTCAACGAACAGCACCGGCCGCCGCCACGTGGTGCGAACAAACCAGAGCAGCGCCAACAAAGTCATCGCTGCACTGCCGAAAAACACCCAACGAAAATCGGTCTGCGCCAACACCCCACCCGCCACCCCGGCGGCAGCCATGCCGAGATTGCGCGCCACCCGGCTCAAGGCCTGTGCACGCGAACGCTGGTCCACCTCGCAATATTCCATGATCAGCCGCTGATGCAGGGTGCGAATCGCCCCATCAATCGTCCCGCTGAGCAGCAGCAATGCCGCCAGCAACGGCACCTGCGTCACCAGCCCCAGCAGAATCAGCACCCACACCGAAATAAAGAACAACGCCGCCGTCAGCCGCGCCGTGCGCACATGATCACTGAGCCAGCCACCGAGCATCGACCCGACCAGCAACCCCGCGCCGTATGCCGCCAGCAACCAGCCCACCGTCTCAATCGCCAGCCCCAGTTCCTGACGCAAATACAACGCCATGAACAGCTTGACCATGCTGCTCAGGCGATTGATGAACAACAACGCCGCGAGCACCCAGGCCATTGCGCTGAAATAGCCGTTCAGTCGTAGCAAGTGAGTCAGACGACTCGTCATCCATTGACCTCTCAAAGCGACATGCATGGGCCTGGAACACTAACGGCCAACACGCGGGTTGTCGCGTTCGAGAACATCGAGATCACAAAAAACGGAGACGGCCTACAGCCATTGCGCACGATAAAACCGTGCCGAAGATCAAAAGCCCCTCACCCTAACCCTCCCGAAACGTCGGACCGCTCGTAGGGAGAGGGGACTGACGGAGGTGATTGCGAGAGGTACGCCGACGTGCGATACCGAGTTGAACGAAAATTTTGAAAAAACCACAGATCGGCGCCCTCTCCCTCGGGAGAGGACTGGGCGGGCGGCGTTCCGATGAGGGGCGAATCCACCACAAATCCAAAGCCGACCACCCCCGCTCTTCACCACTCAACACAATGAGCGCAAGCTCGAGTACCGCTTTTGATCTTGATCCACGGGCGACGTCGGAAGGCTGAGTGGAGGGATTGATCCGGGCGTGGGAGCGCAGCGACCGTTCGACGAAGTCGAACACATCGAGAGGAGGTGCAGCGAAGCAAACCGTAGGCGATGCGCCCGGATCGATCCCGGAACGAAGGAACCCCGAGCCCCAGCGAGCGGGCCGAACGTAGGAGCAAGCGTTTTTTTGCTTACTTTTTTTAGGCGCTTGTAAAAAAAGTGAGTCGCCGTAAGGGCGAAACCCTAAGCCGCCGTTACCGAAGAAACGGATATACACCCAAAACCCAAGAGCATGGTCGGCCCGAAGGCCGCCAAGTCCAGCAGGCAAAAAAAAGCCCCCAAGGCCAAAACCTCGGGGGCTCTCGAACAACAAAGCTCAACGCTTAATGATGCTCACGCGTCGCACGGAATTTCACATCCGGCCAACGCTCTTCCATCAACGCCAGGTTAACCCGCGTCGGCGCAAGATAGGTCAGGTGCCCACCGCCATCCAGCGCCAGGTTCTCCACAGCCTTGTTGGAAAACTCCTCAAGCTTCTTCTTGTCAGCGCACTCAATCCAGCGCGCGGAATACACAGTGATCGGCTCGTAAGAGCATTCAACCTTGTATTCCTCCTTCAAGCGGCTCGCGACCACATCGAACTGCAGCACACCGACGGCGCCGAGGATGATGTCGTTGCTGCGCTCCGGGAAGAACACCTGCGTTGCGCCCTCTTCGGCCAACTGCTGCAGACCTTGACGCAGCTGCTTGGATTTCAGCGGGTCACGCAGACGCACGCGACGGAACAGTTCCGGGGCGAAGTGCGGGATGCCGGTGAAACCGAGGACTTCGCCTTCGCTGAAGGTGTCGCCGATCTGGATGGTGCCGTGGTTGTGCAGACCGATGATGTCGCCCGCAAAGGCTTCTTCCAGCTGCTCACGTTCGGAGGAGAAGAACGTCAGTGCGTCGCCGATACGCAGATCCTTGCCGGTGCGCACGTGGCGCATCTTCATGCCTTTCTCGTACTTGCCGGAGCAGATACGCATGAAGGCGATACGGTCGCGGTGCTTCGGGTCCATGTTCGCCTGGATCTTGAAGATGAAGCCCGAGAACTTCTCTTCGACCGGCTCGACAGTACGCTCGTTGGCCACACGGGCCAGCGGACGTGGCGCCCAATCAACGACGGCGTCCAACACGTGATCGACACCGAAGTTGCCCAATGCCGTACCGAAGAACACCGGGGTCAGTTGACCGTCGAGGAATTCCTGCTGGTTGAATTCGTGGCAGGCGCCTTGAACCAGTTCCAGCTGTTCGATGAAGCGGTCGTACTCGTCGCCCAGGTGCGCACGCGCCTCGTCCGAATCGAGCTTCTCGATGATCTTGGTTTCGGTGCGTTCGTGACCGTGACCGGCGGTGTAGACAATGATGTAGTCGTCGGCCAGGTGGTACACGCCCTTGAAGTCGCGGTAGCAACCGATTGGCCAGGTGATCGGCGCCGCTTTGATCTTCAGAACGGCTTCGATTTCGTCGAGCAGCTCGATCGGGTCGCGGATGTCACGGTCGAGTTTGTTGATGAAGCTGACGATCGGCGTGTCACGCAGACGGCAGACGTCCATCAGCGCAATCGTACGCGGTTCGACACCTTTACCGCCGTCAAGAACCATCAATGCCGAGTCCACCGCGGTCAGGGTGCGATAGGTATCTTCGGAGAAGTCTTCGTGGCCCGGGGTGTCGAGCAGGTTGATCATGTGTTCGCGATACGGGAACTGCATGACCGACGTGGTAATGGAAATGCCCCGTTGTTTCTCCATCTCCATCCAGTCGGATGTCGCATGTCGATCGGATTTACGGGATTTCACCGTACCGGCCACTGCAATCGCCTTGCCCATCAACAGGAGCTTTTCGGTGATCGTGGTTTTACCGGCATCGGGGTGGGAAATAATGGCGAAAGTGCGGCGTTTCGCGACTTCGGCGGCCTGGTTGGTCATGGGAAATCGCCTGGCGGTGATTCAAAAAAGGGCCGCGATTATAGCCCAACTCGATGCAATAACCGAACCGTTGAGCACATTAAGGGTGGCCAAATGCTGCCGCAGATGGGAACCTTTTAAAGCACGGAGACGTCCATCCCCTGTTACGAATTTTCGTCAGGGGCTGAAAAATCAGCAAGTTAGCCTGACGAGGCTGCGCTCATGGCTCGCTTTCAGACCGCTTTGCCGGGACTGAAAAACGGCTACTTTTCGCGAACGACGCTCTCGGCAGCCATGTACGGCTTGCCACACGGGAGTGCGCTCGCCGACTACAAAAAAAGGAGTCCGCCTGTGGCTATCCGCTATGGCAAAGGGCTGATGGGAGGTGCGGTGGTGATCGCGCTCCTGGCCCTGCTGGTCCACTGGATCGGCATCAACACGATCGAACACTACCGCGACGATTTGTTGTTTTACCTGCAAGCTCATCTGATTCTCGTCCTCGCTTCAATGCTGGCCGCCCTTGTCGTGGGCATCCCCGCCGGCATCTTCCTCAGTCGCCCGACCATGGTCGGACGCGCCGAACGCTTCATGCAGATCTTCAATATCGGTAACACCGTGCCACCGTTGGCCGTGCTCGCGATTGCCCTGGGCGTCCTCGGGATCGGCAGTGGCCCGGCGATCTTCGCGCTGTTCCTCGCTTCCTTGTTGCCGATTGTGCGCAACACCTACGAAGGCCTGAAAAACGTCCAGGGCTCGCTGAAAGAAGCGGCCGTCGGCATCGGCATGACCCCGCGCCAAGTGCTGTGGAAAGTCGAATTGCCCAACGCCGTGCCGATCATTGTCGGTGGTGTGCGCGTGGCGTTGGCGATCAACGTCGGCACCGCCCCGCTGGCCTTCCTGATCGGCGCCAACAGCCTTGGCAGTCTGATCTTCCCTGGCATCGCCCTGAACAATCAGCCGCAACTGCTGCTCGGCGCCGCGTGCACCGCGCTGCTGGCCTTGCTGCTCGATGGCGTCGTCACCCTCGCCAGCCGTCTCTGGCTGGAACGTGGTTTGCGCCCGTCTTAAGGCTTTTGCGAAGGAATATTTATGAAACGACTTAGCTTGATCTTAGGTTGCGTGCTGCTGTTCGCGGGCATCGCGCAAGCCGCTGAAAAACCGGTCATCCGCCTCGGCGCCCGCGTGTTCACCGAGCAGACTCTGCTCGCGGAAATCACCGCGCAATACCTGCGCAGCAAAGGTTATGACGCGCAGATCACCGGTGGTCTGGGCAGCAACCTCGCCCGCAGCGCCCACGAGAGCGGGCAACTGGACATGCTCTGGGAATACACCGGCGTGTCGCTGGTGGCCTACAACCATGTCACCGAAAAACTCGACAGCGCGCAGTCCTACGCCCGGGTTAAAGAACTCGACGCGAAAAAAGGCCTGATCTGGCTGACGCCGTCGAAGTTCAGCAACACCTACGCCCTCGCCCTGCCGAAAAAAGTCGCCGAGGACTATCCGCAGATCAACAACATCAGTCAGCTCAATGAAGTGCTGCGCGCTGAAGCCAAGACCAATCATTTGGTGGCTTTGGACACCGAGTTTGCCAATCGCTCTGACGGCCTGATCGGCATGGTCGATCTGTACGGCATGAACCTCAGCCGCAAGAACATCCGCCAAATGGATGCCGGCCTGGTTTACACGGCGCTGCGCAACGGTCAGGTGTTTGCCGGTCTGGTCTACACCACTGACGGTCGCCTCAACGCCTTCGGCCTCAAGCTGCTGGAAGACGACAAGCATTATTTCCCCGACTACACCGCCGCGCCGGTAGTGCGTCAGGCAACGCTGGACGCCAACCCGAAACTGGCCGAGCAACTCAAGCCGCTGGCCGAACTGTTCGATGACGAAACCATGCGCCAGCTGAACGCGCGGGTCGATGTCGATCACGAAAGCCCGTCGAAAGTTGCCGCCGATTTCCTGCGCCAACATCCGCTGAATTAAGAGAGGAGAAGTCATGGAATTCCTGAACGCCTTTTCCCATCTCGACTGGCAGCAGGTGATGCACCTGACCTGGCAGCACATCACCCTCGTCGGCATCGCCGTGACGTTGGCGATTGTCGTTGGCGTGCCGCTGGGCATTCTGATGACACGGTTCCCGACGCTCGCCGGTCCGTTGCAGGCCAGCGCCACGGTGCTGCTGACCGTGCCGTCGATTGCCCTGTTCGGTCTGCTGCTGCCGTTCTATTCGAAGTTCGGCCAAGGCCTCGGCCCGATGCCGGCGATCACCGCCGTGTTCCTTTATTCGCTGTTGCCGATCATGCGCAACACCTACCTCGCCCTCACTGGCGTCGAACCGGGTATCCGTGAAGCCGCACGCGGCATCGGCATGACCTTCGGCCAGCGCCTGCGCATGGTTGAGTTACCGATCGCCGTCCCGGTGATCCTCGCTGGCGTGCGCACCGCCGTGGTGATGAACATCGGCGTGATGACCATCGCCGCGACCATCGGCGCCGGCGGCCTCGGTGTGTTGATCCTCGCTTCCATCAGCCGCAGTGACATGTCGATGCTGATCGTCGGCGCACTGCTGGTCAGTCTCCTGGCCATTTTCGCTGACCTGTTTCTCCAATGGCTGCAACGCTCGTTGACTCCAAAAGGACTCCTCAAATGATCGAACTTCAAAACCTCAGCAAAACTTTCCAAAGCAACGGCAAAGATGTCAAAGCCGTGGACTCGGTAAGCCTGACCGTCAATGAAGGCGAGATCTGTGTGTTCCTCGGGCCATCGGGTTGCGGCAAAAGCACCACGCTGAAAATGATCAACCGCCTGATCAAACCGACCTCGGGCAAGATCCTGATCAACGGCGAAGACACCACCGATCTCGACGAAGTGACCCTGCGTCGTAACATCGGCTACGTGATTCAGCAGATCGGTCTGTTCCCGAACATGACCATCGAAGAGAACATCGTTGTCGTGCCGAAACTGCTCGGCTGGGACAAACAGAAATGCCACGACCGCGCCCGCGAGTTGATGAGCATGATCAAGCTCGAACCCAAGCAGTATCTGCATCGCTATCCGCGTGAATTGTCCGGTGGCCAGCAACAGCGCATCGGCGTGGTCCGCGCACTGGCGGCGGATGCGCCGCTGCTGCTGATGGACGAGCCGTTCGGCGCGGTTGACCCGATCAACCGCGAGATGATCCAGAACGAATTCTTCGAGATGCAACGCGCGCTGAACAAGACCGTGATCATGGTCAGCCACGACATCGACGAAGCGATCAAACTCGGCGACAAGATCGCGATCTTCCGCGCCGGCAAACTGCTGCAGATCGATCATCCGGACACGCTGCTCGCGCACCCGGCGGACGACTTTGTCAGCAACTTCGTTGGCCAGGACAGCACGCTCAAGCGTCTGTTGTTGGTGAAGGCCGAAGATGCGGCGGACAACGCGCCGTCGGTGAGCCCGGAAACGCCGGTCGCCGATGCGCTGGAATTGATGGATGAGCATGACCGTCGCTATGTCGTCGTCACCTGTGCCGACAACAAGGCGCTGGGCTATGTGCGTCGTCGCGATCTGCATCGTCAGACCGGCACTTGCGCACAGTTCCTCCGCGAGTTCAACGCCACCGCGGCGTACGACGAGCATTTGCGCATCCTGCTGTCGCGCATGTACGAGTTCAACCGTTCGTGGTTGCCAGTGATGGACGCCGAGCGGGTGTTCCTCGGTGAGGTGACGCAGGAGTCGATTGCCGAGTATCTGAGCTCCGGCAAATCTCGCGGCGGCAAGACCAGCATCGTCTCGCCAGCTGAGGCCGTGGTCGCGTAAAACACGAAACCTGCGGGAGCGAGCCTGCTCGCGAAAGCGCAATATCAGTCAACGATGATGTTGGCTGGGAAAATGCCTTCGCGAGCAGGCTCGCTCCCACCGGATCCGCGTGATTTTTTCTTCATTCGTCTAGCGGAAAAGAATCTCAACACCTGCGGACCGGACATCACGTACAAGACAACCCGCGAAACAGCCAAAATCCCCTTCATACCCACCTCTCGCCGCCAACGTCGCCGATGTTGCCGCCATCACACTTACCCACGACTTCGCTGACAAAATCCGCGAACGTGCAGGTATTTTTAACACTGAAAAATTCTCGGGGAACATCTGTCCGTCATCTCGGTCGGCTACAAAGAGTCATGAACGCGACGCACGTCAGAAGCGTGCAAAAACGCGACATTTTTAGTTGATCTCAGGCCCCTCACGCCCTAAAGTTCGCGCCGAACGTCCATGCTGGAAACGATCCATCCGGCTCAAGTACTGACGACGAGACAGCAAGGCCAAGGGCAAATCCGCCCATGGCCTTTTTGCTTTCGGCGACATGCCTTGGGAAGTAGGCGAACCAAAGTGGGGATACGGAGGGCGTTCATTTGCACCCATTGTTTAATTCAGTTTGCCAGTAGGAGTTCCCAGCATGTCGATCCAGGTCGAAGACTATTTCGCGCGCGCTACATTCGACAAAATGAAGGCGTTCGCCGACAAACAGGAAACCCCGTTCGTGGTGATCGACACCGCGATGATCAGCCAGGCCTACGATGACCTGCGCGCCGGTTTCGAATTCGCCAAGGTCTACTACGCGGTCAAGGCCAATCCGGCCGTCGAGATCATCGACCTGCTCAAAGAGAAAGGTTCGAGCTTCGACATCGCCTCGATCTACGAGCTGGACAAAGTGATGGATCGCGGCGTCAGCGCCGACCGTATCAGCTACGGCAACACCATCAAGAAATCCAAGGACATCCGCTACTTCTACGAGAAGGGCGTGCGGCTGTTCTCCACCGACTCCGAAGCCGACCTGCGCAACATCGCCAAGGCTGCACCGGGTTCGAAAGTCTATGTGCGCATCCTCACCGAAGGCTCGACCACGGCTGACTGGCCGCTGTCGCGCAAATTCGGCTGCCAGACCGACATGGCCATGGACCTGCTGATCCTCGCCCGCGACCTTGGTCTGGTGCCTTACGGCATCTCCTTCCACGTTGGCTCGCAGCAGCGTGACATCAGCGTCTGGGACGCAGCGATCGCCAAGGTCAAAGTGATCTTCGAGCGCCTGAAAGAAGAAGACGGCATTCACCTCAAGCTGATCAACATGGGCGGTGGCTTCCCGGCCAACTACATCACCCGCACCAACAGCCTGGAAACCTACGCCGAAGAAATCATTCGCTTCCTGAAAGAAGATTTCGGTGATGACCTGCCGGAAATCATTCTCGAGCCGGGCCGTTCGTTGATTGCCAACGCCGGTATTCTGGTCAGCGAAGTGGTATTGGTTGCACGCAAGTCGCGCACCGCTGTCGAGCGTTGGGTTTACACCGACGTGGGCAAGTTCTCCGGCCTGATCGAAACCATGGACGAAGCGATCAAGTTTCCGATCTGGACCGAAAAGAAAGGCGAGATGGAAGAAGTCGTGATCGCCGGCCCGACCTGCGACAGCGCCGACATCATGTACGAGAACTACAAGTACGGTCTGCCGCTGAACCTGGCAATCGGTGATCGCCTGTACTGGCTGTCGACCGGTGCGTACACCACCAGTTACAGCGCGGTCGAGTTCAATGGTTTCCCGCCGCTGAAGTCGTTCTACGTTTAAGCGCCGAACCGGTAATGCAAAAAGCCCATGACGTGTCATGGGCTTTTTTGTGCCTGTGTGTTCGAGAGCCCCTCACCCCAGCCCTCTCCCAAGGGAGAGGGAGCCGACCGAGGTGTCAGGCGCTATGCATCGACCGGAAAGACCGAGTTGATTGTGGATTCAATAGAGCATTTTCAGGTCGGCGTAACTCGCCTATCCAACTCGGTCAGTCCCCTCTCCCTCTGGGAAAGGGTTAGGGTGAGGGCTCTTGGCACCGAAGCGCATACCGCCCAGCCAACGCCTGAATCCTCGGATCCGTAGCACTCGCCAATGCCTGACTCGCTACCCGCAGGAAATTCAGATTGCCGCCGGCCAAGGCTTTCTCAAGCCATATGACTGCGTCATCGATCCGGCCTTCATCGGCCAGCACCGCCGCAAAGCTGAACTGCCCACGAAAATCGCCAGCCTCAGCCGAACGCTGATACCACTCGCGTGCAGCAATTGGGTCCGCCGGGCACACCTGCCCTTCCTCCAGATACCGCCCAAACAAATTCATCGATTTCGCATGGCCCAATTCAGCCGCACGCCGATACAACGCCAGCGCCTGCGGATGATCCACCGCCACCCCGCGTCCGGTCGCCAGCAGATTGGCGAGGTTGTACATCGCCCAATCCAGTCCGGCATCCGCTGCAATCCGATAATGCTGCGCCGCAATCGAAGCGTCCGCCGCGCAACCCCAACCGTGTTCATGACAACGCCCGAGCATGTTGCGCGCCATCAGGTGCCCGCGTCCGGCGGCGATGCCGAACCAGCGCAACGCCAGCGTTTGATCCTGGGCGATGCCTTGGCCGTCCAGAAGAATCTGCCCGAGCAGCGCCTGCGCCTCGACTTCGCCTTCACCCGCCGCGAGCAGAATCGCTTGCGCGGCACGGGCCGGGCTTTCGGTGAGCATGGCGCTGAGTTGTTCGCCGCTGAGGACTTCCTCGCGACGCAGCAGGAAACTCATACGTCGACCCAGCGGCGCAGCAGGTTGTGATAGGTGCCGGTGAGGCGGACCAATGAAGGATGATCAGGCACGTCGTGGGTGAGTTGCTGAATCGCGCCGTCCATCTCGAACAGCAACGCGCGCTGGCTGTCCTCGCGCACCAGGCTTTGCGTCCAGAAGAATGACGCATAGCGCGCGCCGCGAGTGACCGCGTTGACCTTGTGCAGACTGGTGCCCGGATACAACACCATATCGCCGGCGGGCAACTTCACTTGTTGCGTGCCGAAGGTGTCCTGAATTTCCAGCTCGCCGCCGTCGTAATCCTCAGGCTCACTGAAGAACAGCGTCGCCGACAAATCGGTGCGCACGCGCTCGATGCTGCCCTTGGGCTGGCGCACGGCGTTGTCGATATGGAAATCGAAACTGCCACCGGCGGTGTAACAGTTCACCAGCGGCGGGAAGACTTTGTGCGGCAGCGCGGCGGACATGAACAACGGATTTTTCCACAACCGTTCGAGCATCGCCGCGCCGATTTCCTTGGCCAGCGGATGGCCTTCAGGCAATTGCAGATTGTGCTTGGCCTTGGCCGACTGGAAGCCTGCGGTGATCTTGCCATCGGCCCAGTCAGCCTGCTCCAGAGCCTGGCGAATGCGCTGCACTTCTTCTTTAGCGAACAGTGCGGGGATGTGCAGCAGCATGGCGATGTCACCTGATGGCAAAGAGGCGGCAATGGTATTGATTCTTATTGGCCGTGTAAAACCCGGGGGACGAATGAACTGGCAAAAACCGTAAGGTTAAATTGTAAAGAATGTAAATTCAGTGCAGTTAGCAATGTTTCGCAATTGATACGAATACCTGTTTACCCTATATTCCGCCGCCTCAAATCCTTGGGGAGGGGAATAAAAATGGCACGTCAATACGCACAACTACCGGTCAGTTCACCACGTTTGCTCGCTTCTGCAATCGGTGTCGCGATCACCGCCGGCTCCGCTGGCCAGATGGTCTTCGCTGCGGAAAAAACCGAGAGCAAATCGTCCGGCAATGCCATCGCCCTGGATGCCACCGCCATCACCGGCGAAGCGCAGGACCCGACGTCCTACCAGGTCGAAAAAGCCTCCTCGCCCAAGTACACCGCGCCACTGGTCGACACGCCGCGCTCGGTCACCGTTATCCCGCAACAGGTTTTGAAAGACACCGGCGCCCTGAACATGCAGGACGCGCTGCGCACCGTGCCGGGCATCACCTTCGGTGCCGGTGAAGGCGGCAACCCCCAGGGCGACCGTCCGTTCATCCGTGGTTTCGACGCGCAAGGCGACACCTACCTCGACGGCGTCCGTGACACCGGTTCGCAGAGCCGCGAAATCTTCGCCGTGGAAAACATTGAAGTCAGCAAGGGCCCGAACTCCGCCATCGGTGGTCGTGGCGCAGCGGGCGGCAGCATCAACCTGGTGAGCAAGAAAGCCCACCTGGGCAACTCGTTCGACGGTGGCTTCACCTGGGGCTCTGACCAGACCCAGCGTTACACCCTCGACGGCAACTACCAGTTCAGCGACACCGCCGCTGGCCGTCTGAACCTGATGAGCCACGAGAGCAACGTCGCCGGTCGCGACAAGGTCGATTACGACCGTTGGGGTATCGCCCCGTCCCTGGCGTTTGGCCTGGGCACCGACACCCGCGTCAACCTCGACTACTACCATCTCGAAAGCAATGACACGCCGGACTCGGGCATCCCGTACTCCATCCCGACTGCCGGCTCCGCTGCACGCACCAAGTCCAATCCGGACAAGCCAGACGCTGGCGGCGACCACAACAACTTCTACGGTCTGGATCGCGACTTCCGCAAGGGCCGCACCGACACCGCGACCTTCGCCATCGAGCACGACCTGAGCGACTCGCTGACCATCAAGAACACCCTGCGTCACGGCACCAGCATGCAGGATTACATCCTGACTCAGCCGGACGACAGCAAGGGCAACGTCAACAACGGCAGCGTCTGGCGTCGTGCCAATACTCGGGTGAGCAACACCGAGACCACCACCAACCAGACGGACCTGTTCGGTAACTTCTACGTTGCTGGCTTCAAGAACAGCTTCTCCACCGGCGTCGAATACACCCGTGAGGAAAGCCAGAAGTCCTCGTACAACGTCAACACCGACACCACGCCGCGCACCAGCGCAGCGACCACTAACTGCAACCCGGGCCTGATCGGCGCAGCCAGTGGCTACAACTGCACCTCGCTGTCGAACCCGAACCCGAACGATCCGTGGAACGGCGCGATCTCGCGCAACTACGCCGGCACCGACACCCAGTCCGATACTTACGCACTGTATGCGTTCGACACCCTCGAGTTGTCCGAGCAATGGCTGGTGAACATGGGCCTGCGTTACGACCATTTCGAAACCGGCTACAAGACTTACACCAACGCGGGCACTACCACTGCAAAAGGTGATGACACCAGCGAGTTCGTCACCGGCCAGTTCGGTGTCGTCTACAAGCCTGCAGAGAACGGCAGCATTTACGCGTCCTACGCGACCTCGGCCACACCGCCAGGCAACACGTTGGGCGAAGGCCAGGAAGGCAACCCATTGGGCGGCACGGCAGATCGCAGCGGCAACCTGCTGAGCAGCGACATGGAGCCGGAAACCACCAAGAACTACGAAATCGGCACCAAGTGGGATCTGCTCAACGATCGTCTCTCGCTGACCGCTGACATCTTCCGTACCGAGAAAGAAAACGCCCGGGTGCAAGTCGACACCTCGTCGTACGAAAACGCCGGCAAGACTCGCGTGCAAGGTGTCGAACTGTCGGCCAGCGGCAAGATCACTGACAAATGGCAAGTGTTCGCCGGCTACGCCTACATGGACAGCGAGCAAGTCGACGGTGGTCCACTGGGCCGCGCCAACGATGGCAATGAATTGCCTAACACACCGAAGAACAGCGCCAGCCTGTGGACCACTTACCAGGTCACGCCGAAGCTGACCATCGGTGGCGGTGCGTTCTACGTGGATGACGTGTTCGGCAGCGTGGCCAACACCACTATGGTTGACTCGTATGTTCGCTACGACGCAATGGCGGCGTACAAGCTGACCAAGAACGTCGACCTGCAACTCAACGTGCAGAACCTGACCAACGAAAACTACTACGACAAAGCCTTCTCGACCCACTTCGCCAACCAGGCGGCGGGCCGTACGGCGCTGTTGAGCACCAATTTCCACTTCTAAACACTGCTGTAAATGTGGGAGCGAGCCTGCTCGCGCAGGCAATCTTTCAGCACCATCATTGCTGACTGACCCACCGCTTTCGCGAGCAGGCTCGCTCCCACAGGGAGTAAGTAGGAAGTCAGGCCCCGTTCATTCAACTGAACGGGGCTTTTGTGCGTAATAAAGAACGCTTCTCGATAACCCACGGCATAATGCGCGCCGTGAAGACAATTACCGAATGGACGGCGAGTGACGTGTTGAAGAAAACCCTGTTCCAGTTGCACTGGTTTTTTGGCATCACCGCAGGCCTGGTGCTGGCCCTGATGGGCATCACCGGCGCGACCTATTCGTTCCAGGACGAAATCCTGCGAGCGCTGAACCCTTCCGTCCTGCAGGTGGAAAAACAAGTCGCCGGCGTCTTGCCGCCGGTTGAACTGGTCGAGCGCATCGAAGCCACGTCAGGCAAGAAAGTCTCGATGCTCTGGGTCGAGACCGACAGCGGCAATGCGGCGCGAGTGTATTTCACACCGCCAAAGGGCGAACGTCGCGGCGAGATGCGTTACTTCGATCCCTACACCGGTGAATTCATGGGCGATGCCGTCGGCCAGGACTTCTTCGGGCTGATGCTGCAACTGCACCGCTTTCTCGCCATGGGCGATACCGGACGCAACATCACGGGCGCCTGCACACTGATTCTGTTGTTTTTCTGTCTGTCTGGTTTGTATCTGCGCTGGCCGCGTCAGTGGCAAAGCTGGCGCGTGTGGCTGACCCTCGACTGGAAGAAAAAGGGCCGCGCCTTCAATTGGGATCTGCATTCGGTGGCGGGCACCTGGTGCCTGTTGGTCTACCTGCTGCTGGCGTTGACCGGGCTGTCGTGGTCGTACGAGTGGTACAACAAAGGCCTGACCAAACTGCTTTCCGACGCGCCGCAAAACGAGCGCGTGCGCGGTGGTCGCGGCCCGGCACCGGAAGGCCCGGCGCCGACTGCCGACTATGCGGCGATGTGGAGCAGCATCTACAGCGCTGCGGGTCCCGGCTTGTCTGCCTACAACATTCGTATGCCGCCCGTGGCCGGCCAACCGGCGACCGTGTTTTATCTGCTGGAAACTTCGCCACACGATCGCGCGCTGAATCAGATCACCCTCGACCCGGCCACCGGCATCGTCAAACGCGTCGACCGCTACGCCGACAAGAGCTTCAAGGCGCAACTGCTGACCAGCATTTATGCGCT
The DNA here is from genome assembly GCF_050586545.1 of Pseudomonas sp. WC2. NCBI lineage: Bacteria > Pseudomonadati > Pseudomonadota > Gammaproteobacteria > Pseudomonadales > Pseudomonadaceae > Pseudomonas > Pseudomonas sp. WC2. The sequence goes on from NZ_JBOBDR010000007.1 coordinate 285,211, forward strand.
GCACGTCGGCAGCTATTTCGGTCTGGTCGGGCGGATCATCATCACCGTTGCGGCGGTGTGCATGCCGCTGTTTTTCATCACTGGATGGCTGCTGTACCTCGATCGTCGCCGCAAGAAAAAGCAGATCAAGGATGCACGCAAAGGCCTCGATCAAACGGCTGGTGATGCTCCGGCGTGGCTGATCGGTTTCGCCAGCCAGAGCGGTTTCGCCGAGCAATTGGCCTGGCAAACCGCCGGGCAACTGCAGGCCGCCGGGTTGCCGGTGAAGGTGCAGCCGCTGGCCAATGTCAGCGAACAGGATCTGCAGGAATCGAACAACGCGCTGTTCGTGGTCAGCACCTTCGGCGACGGCGAGGCACCGGACAGCGCCCGTGGTTTCGAGCGCAAAGTGCTGGGCCAGGCTGCAACGCTCGACCGTCTGAATTACTCGGTGCTCGGTCTGGGTGATCGGCAGTATCAGCACTTCTGTGGCTTCGCCAAACGCCTGCATCAGTGGTTGGGCGAACATGGCGGCAAGACCCTGTTTGCCCCGGTGGAAGTTGACAGTGGCGATCCGTACGCGCTGCGTCACTGGCAAACCCAACTCGGCCTGCTCACTGGCCAAGCGCCGGTCGATACCTGGGAGGCGCCGAGCTACGAAAACTGGACGCTGACACGCCGCGAACTGATGAACCCGGACAGCAGCGGTTCGCCGGTTTATCTGTTGGGCTTGAGCGCACCGAACACCAGCAGTTGGCTGGCGGGTGACTTGGTCGAAGTGCTGCCGCGTAATTGCCCGTGGGCCATCGAGCACTTCCTCGACGGACTCGGCATTCGTGGCGAGACAACGGTGAAAATCAACGGCCTCAATGAGCCGCTGGAAGTCGCGCTGGCCTCGCGCCAGTTGCCTGAGCATCGCGCGCATCTGGTCGGTTTGCATGCTCAGTCGCTGGTCGACGCGATGGTGCCACTGGCCATGCGCGAATACTCGATCGCCTCGATTGCCGCCAACGGTGTGCTGGAGCTGATCGTGCGTCAGGAGCAGCATGCCGATGGCAGCCTCGGCATCGGTTCCGGCTGGTTGACCGAACATGCGCCGGTCGGTGGCAGCATCAGTTTGCGAGTGCGGCGCAACAGTGGTTTCCACCTGCCGAACGAGCCGGTGCCGATGATTCTTTTGGGCAACGGTACCGGCCTCGCAGGACTGCGCAGCTTGCTCAAGGCGCGCATCGCTGACGGCCAGCAGCGCCAGTGGTTGCTGTTTGGTGAGCGCAATCGTGAACACGATTTCCTCTGCCGCACAGAACTGGAAGAGTGGTTGGTCAACGGTGATCTGGCTCGGCTGGATCTGGCGTTTTCGCGGGATCAGGCGGAGAAGATTTATGTGCAGGATCGCCTGCGCGAATCGGCGGACGAGTTGAAGAAATGGCTGGCGGACGGTGCGGTGATTTATATCTGCGGCAGCTTGCAGGGAATGGCGTCAGGCGTTGATCAAGTGCTTAACGACATTCTCGGTGCCTCCGAAGTCGAACGCCTGATCGAACAGGGCCGCTACCGCCGCGACGTTTACTGACCCCGCACATCCCCACTGTGGGAGCGAGCCTGCTCGCTCCCACAGTGGATGCGCTGATCAAACCGGCTGCAATTTTTTCTCGAAAACCGCCACCCCATTCAAATTCCGTAACACCACGCTCATCTCCCCGCTCTGCCCTTCAATATTCACTTCGCCAAAAAACTGAAACCCGGCAAACGGCGACGCGTTCTGCACCGGCGGCGCCTTCTCGAACACCACCTCCGGGCCAAAGGTTTTATCCAGTGGATTAGGCCCGAAACTCCCGGCATTCAACGGCCCGGCGACAAATTCCCAGAACGGCTCAAAATCCTGAAACGCCGCGCGATCCGGGTGATAGTGATGCGCCGCGCAGTAGTGCACATCTGCCGTCAGAAAGACGAAATTGCGTACTTGCTGCGCGCGCAGGTAGCCGAGCAATTCGGCGACTTCCAGTTCGCGCCCCTGCGCCGGTCCGGGGTCGCCATTGGCCACGGCCTCCCAACGCGCCACACCCGGACTGACCTCGCCATCCGGCACGCCAAGACCGATCGGCATGTCGGCTGCGATGACCTTCCACTGCGCTTTCGAATGCTTCAAGCCGCGCTTGAGCCAGTCCAGTTGCTCCCGCCCCAGAAACGGTTTTGCCGCGCCGAGGTTGTCGTCATTGGCGCCGCGATAACTGCGCATGTCGAGCACGAACACATCGAGCATCGGCCCGTAATTGATCTTGCGATAAATCCGCCCGCCACCGTCGGCAGCCTGCAAACGCATCGGCGAATATTCCAGCCACGCCTTGCGCGCACGTCCGACCAGGGTGTGGATATCTTTTTCCTGATAACGCTCGTCGAGCTGTTTGCCCGGCGACCAGTTGTTGACCACTTCATGGTCATCCCACTGCCAGATCTGCGGCACTTCAGCGTTGAAGCGGCGGATGTTTTCGTCCATCAGGTTGTAGCGATAGTTGCCGCGATAATCGTCGAGGGTCTGCGCGACTTTGCTCTTGGCTTCGGTGGTGAGGTTGCGCCAGATGCGCCCGCCTTCGGTGGTGAGCTGCGCGGGCACCGGGCCGTCAGCGTAGATGGTGTCGCCGCTGTGGATAAAGAAGTCCGGCAGGCGCAGGCGCATGGCTTCGTAAATGCGCATGCCGCCGATGTCCGGGTTGATGCCGAAGCCCTGGCCGACGGTGTCGCCGCTCCAGACGAAACGAATATTGCGCCGCGCCATCGGTGCGCTGCGCAGATGACCCAGCCACGGTTCGCTAGCGACGCCGGTGCGGGCGTCCTTGAAATACACGCGATAGAAAATTGCCTGATCGGCGGGCAGCCCGGTGAGTTCAACGCGAGCGGTGAAATCGCTACCGGCATCGGCGAGCGCCGAGACCAGTCGGCGCGGGTTGCGAAACTGGCTGCGAGTGTCCCACTCGACCACCATCCGCGCCGGGCGATCGCTGCGGCTCCAGATCATCGCGCGGTCGCCTTGCAGGTCGCCGGACTGCACGCCATCGGTAAGTTGCGGCCGATCCTTGACCGAAGCAATCACCGCCGGCGCCAGCCCCGGCATCAGCAGCCCGGCGCCGATCCCTTGCACGACACGCCGACGACCGGGGTTGAATTCGCTCATGCTGTTCTCCCTGAAAAAAGGAAAACTTAAGCACGCCTGTATGAACTCGCCATGACACCACTAACCATTGTGGGAGCGAGCCTGCTCGCGAAAGCGGAGTGTCATTCAACATATATGTCGAC